>JAZFRV010000159.1:0-2490 GCA_036445875.1 Anaerolineales bacterium | reverse complement strand
AATGAGAATGGGATAGAAACGCTACGGCATCGATCTGTAGACGATTTGTTGGATATTCTCACCGAAATTCGAAAAGCCTCAATTGCTTGGGTGCTAGAACTAGACGAGCTTGAACTGGATCGGGTTGGAAGGCATCCTGTGCTCGGAGCCTCCAACGTTGAGACTATAATAAACTCAATATATGCTCATCAATTGTTGCACATGCGTGAATTAGCCACCAGACTTCGTAAATAGTTGATTGACTATGGTGTAAAGCAATTTGGCGCATAACCCCAGCTCACCTTCGATTTCACTTCGCTGCACTCAGGACGGGGCACCTGACTCCTTCGCTGCGGCTCTCCTGAGCCCTTCCGTTAGGTGGTCAAACACCCGGGTAACGTGATTGTTGGGCATCATAATCTCGAAATCACTAGGAGAATAAAATCATGAAAGCTGCTGTTTTTTATGAACCTGGCGGACCTGAAAAAATACAACTTGGGGAAGTACCAAACCCACAAATTGGTCAGGGTCAGGTATTAATCCAAGTAAAAGCCTGCTCCCTAAACCATTTTGACTTATTAGTACTTCGGGAAGCCAATCCAGATAATTATACATTTCCCTTTTGGGGAGGCGCAGATATAACTGGAGTTGTGGCTGAGATTGGAGAATCAGTTAATCAATTCAAATTAGGGGAAAGAGTAATTGTTAATCCAGGTCTATCTTGCGGACAATGTGAACATTGCCTGAATGGCGAAGAAAGCCAATGTAATAGCTATGGAATTATTGGCGATACAATACCCGGCGGTTTTGCAGAGTTTATTGCAGTCGATGAAACGAACTTACTGAAACTGCCAACCCAGTTATCATTTGAAGAAGCAGCAGCCACGCCATTGGTTTTTCAAACAGCATGGCGTGCGCTGATGTCTCAGGGCAGCCTGCGTCCCGGCGAAGACGTATTGATATTAGGAGCGAGTGGTGGAGTGGGTTCTGCAAGCATTCAAATTGCTAAGCTAGCCGGCGCAAATGTTATTGCTGTGACCAGTAATCCAGACAAAATGTCCTCTGCCAAAAAGCTGGGAGCTGACATCGTTCTCAATCGAAATTCAGGAGATTATTGGGGAGAACTTGCTGCATTGACTGATAATAGAGGAGTAGATCTTGTTTTGGAGAATGTCGGGGCCGCAACCTGGTCTCAAAGCCTTAGAAGTTTGGCAAGGGGAGGACGCCTAGTGACATGCGGACGAACGACAGGAAATCTGGCAGAGACTGATATCAAATTGATCTTCTGGAACCAGCTGCGCATCATTGGAAGTACCATGGCAAATCGAAAGGAATTTTCCGAAGTAATGCATTTAATTTTCCTTGGAAAATTAAATGCTGTTATAGATACCGTCTTCCCGTTGGAACAAGCCCAATCTGCATATCAACGACTTCAGGATGGTGAACAATTTGGAAAGATTGTTATCAAAATTGACGACAATTGAGACAGAGCATGATTGGCAAATTTCACCTTCACCAAGTTGTTGATACAGAACTCCCATTGAGCATCACAATATTCATGTTCACAGATGAATTAGTGTATGATTAGAATAGGGAAATCCCAAAGAACTATTTTTGTCCCAAGGGAATGGAGAAGATATGGTAAGGAGGAGAGATCATGGCTACTTATTTTATGTTTGGTAACTATTCACAAAAATCGATTAAGGATCTAAGTGCTAAACGCACCGATCAAACTATTGCTTTAATCGAAAAAAATGGTGGGAAATTAACTGCTGGATATGCTCTACTGGGGGATGTTGATCTAATAATCATTGCAGATTTTCCCGGTAATGAGAGTGCAATGAAAACTTCAGTCGCATTATCCAAGATGCTTGGGATAGGATTTTCCACTTCACCAGCAGTGACTATAGAAACTTTCGACAAAATAACTGAATGATAACAGTCTAACACTCCATTTAATGGTTTTCCTGCCAATTGGTAGAAATGTGTTTTAATTCAGCTCACTATTTTGGGATTTCCCAGTATTCCAAAGGATTAATACCGAGATGATATTTTATCAAGTGAAATAAAATATTGCCGCCAAATCTCCCCTACAAGCAATGATGGTGCAGGAGACCGGGCGACCTGACCTTCCTTCAAGGGACACTCCGGTTTGCTGTGCCCAGGAACCAACACCCGATACGAAAAATGGAGAATCAAAACAACTTCCCTTATACTTTTAATGAGTTTGCCTGTAAAGCCTGCAGCGGAAAATGCTGCCGGGGTTTTACGGGATATGTCTGGATCAGCAGAGTAGAGTTGGAAAAAATGGCCAGGATAAGGAAATTGGATTTGGCCGCATTTTCCATGCAATATGTCCGTCAGGTTCAAGGCAGGCTTTCCCTGCAAGAGCGGTTTATCAATGGTGAGCATATCTGCTGCTTATTTAACCCAATAGACTGCCAGTGTACAATCTATCAGAGCAGACCCAATCAATGTGGGACTTTTCCATTCTGGGACCAATTCAAGAAA
>JAZFRV010000158.1:0-12469 GCA_036445875.1 Anaerolineales bacterium | reverse complement strand
CATGATTACTCCTGTGCCATGTAAAAGGAAAAATTAATACTTCCGACGGGAATTGGATTTGCTACATCATTATAATACGTCCGGGATGTTTGAGCGCTGATGAGGAGGACTTAGAACCTCGATAACTTGCCTTGATTTCTCCTCTGGTATTAGCGTTATAGGGCCTAATTATGATAAAATCCATCCATTAAAGGATACGCTGATAGGCCAAAGGGGATATAATATATAGAAGCAAATTTCATCAGGGAGAAACGGTCTGGAGACTAAAAAAATAAACCAGAAACAGGATCAGAGATCCAAATCTCTTGAATACCTTCAACCTGGAACGAAACTAGAAGGCCGCTATAAAATCCTGTCAACAGTAGGACGGGGAGGAATGGGTGCTGTATACCGGGCACAAGACCTCCGTTTTAAGGTTGAAAAAATTGTTGCTGTAAAAGAAATGATCAACCAGGCAACAGATCCCGATATACAGGCAACGATAGTTGAAACATTTGAACGCGAAGCCAATATCCTGGCAACTGTCAGTCACCCCTCCATTCCCACCATCTACGACTATTTTACACTCGGCGCTCGGTCCTATCTGGTTATGGAATATATTGATGGTGACAACCTCGAGATTAAACTTCAACAACGGCGCGCTCCCTTCCAGGAGGAGGAAGCAATTGGATGGGCGATCGCGCTCTGCGATGTTCTGGATTACCTCCATACTCACGAACCTGAATCAATTATCTTCCGTGATGTCAAACCTGCCAATATCATGATTACCGGGAGAAATCAAATCCGCCTGGTGGACTTTGGAATTGCTAAAACTTTCCAAACTGACGCAAAAGGGACTATGATTGGTACAGAGGGCTATTCCCCACCTGAACAATACCGGGGTGAAGCAACCCCTCAGGTTGATATCTATGCTCTGGGTGCAACCATGCATCACTTGCTAACAAACCAGGACCCCCGGACTGAACCTCCTTTTACATTTGACGAACGTCCCATCAGGAAAGCCAACCCGACCATCACTGTTGCCCTGGAATCAATCATAACTAAAGCCCTAAATTACAACCCCCCAGAACGGTTTGCAAATGCAGCTATTATGAGAAAAGCATTCATATCGCTTGCCCAGCAAACAGGCATGCTTGAGGACGAAATCTCAGTAGCACAGGCAACCCAATTCTTTCAGGATCAAAGCCATTCTCCTATCTGGACATTTGTCTGTGAAGACGAAGTCCGAGGTACCGCCAGTTATCTGGATGGTGTTCTGTATATCGGATCATACGATCACAATCTCTATGCCCTCGAAGCCGACAACGGAAAATTTATCTGGAAATATGCGGCAGAAGGGGGAATCGTCAGCAAACCTGCAATTCATGATAACAAAGTCTATTTTGGTTCAGCGGACCAATATGTTCATGCCATCTCCTGCAGGAACGGGAAAAAAGTCTGGGTGCAATCAACTGATGGACCAATCTACTCCTCACCAACAATAGCCGAAGGTCATCTCTTTATTGGTTCTGACGATGAATATATGCATGTCATTAATATCCTGGCAGGAAGAGAAGCCTGGAGTGTGAATCTCGGTTCACGGGTGAGATCCAGTCCACTGGTCGCCTCTGAGTTGGTTTATGTGGGCAGTGAAAATGGGGAAATCCACTGTTACGATTTCAGCGGTAATATAAAATGGAGATCTGCTGCTAAGCGGGCTGTCACAGCATCACCTCACTATCATGACAATGTAATTTATATTACTTCGCTGGATGCAATATTGTACGCTATTGATGCCAAATCTGGCTGGGTAATCTGGCGTTATCGGATGGAAAATGGATCGATCAGTACACCGATAACAGATGAAAAAAACATTTATTTTGGCTCAACAGATAATACTTTTTACTGTGTTAATATCAAAACATCCAATAAGGTATGGAGCTTTGATACTGATAATCAAATTAATAGCTCTCCATTCTTCTATAAAGGAGCAATTTATTTCTGCAATATTGATGGTATGGTTTACAGCCTTCACGCTCCGAGCGGCCGTCTGCGTTGGAAATACAAAACCGAGGGACAAATCACTGGATCCCCGATCATTGTAGATGATATCCTTTATATTGGCTCATCAGATAAAAAGGTCTACGCTTTACCAGCCTAATATTCAATTAATATAACACTACCGCTGCACCTGAGAAAAAATGATAAAAAGACTACTATCAAACTTCAAGAAAAAATCCCAACCAAAAACCACTGACCCTCAATTTGATGATACCCTGGTTAAGCCACCAGAAGCAGCAGCGGTTACAAAAGAACTGGATAAAGCAACCACACCGGTAAAAACAGAAACCGTCGGTTATAGTTCCCCCCAGATTAATGTTGGGTATGGATTATCAGTTGGGAAACAGAGAACACATAACGAAGACGCCTTCTTTACCTTAACAACAATGTTTTCGTTTAATGAAAACCAGCTTCCCTTTGGGTTGTATGTCGTCGCTGACGGCATGGGTGGCCATAAAAATGGAGAGATAGCTAGCGAACTGGCTATCAGGACCGTTGTCGGGTATATCCTCACTGAGATATATAAACCCATGATGAGTCTTAACCCTAAACCCAGCGAGATGTCTTTCAAGGAAGTTTTCCACTCAGGGATAGAAAAAGCGAACACTGAAATCTTAAAGAACTCTTACGGAGGAGGTACAACTGTTACCGCAGTGTTGATAGTAGGTGAACAAATGACAATTGCTCACGTAGGCGACAGCCGGGTTTATTCGGTAGATAAAGATGGAAACCTGGAAGCATTGACTCGAGATCATTCACTAGTCAAACGCCTTCAGGAATTGGGCCAGATCACACCCGAGGAAGCCGCGGTTCACCCGCAGCGCAATGTGCTTTACCGCGCACTAGGCCAAGGGGAACCCTTTGAACCAGAGATTATATCCACCAGCCGACCCGATCTGGGCTCACTCCTGATTTGCTCAGATGGTTTATGGAACATAGTACCCCAGGAAGTTATCAGCGGAATCATTGTGTCGGGCGAGTCACCGCAGCAAATCTGTGATAAATTAATCGACGCTGCAAACGATGCAGGTGGTCCAGATAATATATCAGCAATTCTTGTTGAAATTTCTTAAGGAAACCGTGGCACGATGCCAGATAAGACCGATTTTTACAACAGATTAAATATTGATACAGACGCTTCCGAGGATGCCATTAAAAAGGCGTACCGCCTCGCAGTTCGCAAAACCCATCCTGACGTGAACAGGAATGAGGGGGCAACCCAGCTATTTCTGAATATCCAGGAGGCATATAAAATCCTCTCAGATCCCAATAAAAAGGGTGCCTATGACTCAGGCAGAGAACCTCATCAAGCTGTGCCAACTGTCCATACGGCATTTGAATACAGCCAGGAAACTTTATCCAGCGTGGATGAACCTCAAATAATATATTCTCTGGTTGATGTTGTCTCCACCCAGGCGGAAAAAGAAACTACTGATCTTCCCCTCAACATCTCATTTGTACTTGACAATTCCACCTCGATGGCTGGTGCCAGGCTGGAGATATTGAAGACTGCTATTAAAGAAATAATCCTTGAGCTTGGCGAGGATGATTCAATCTCAGTTATCAGCTTTAATGATCGGGCGAAAGTGCTCATATCTAGCCAGTCACAACCCTCATCAGCACTTCTTGATTCAAGCATTAATGACCTGTTTGCGGAAGGTGGAACCGAAATTTTCCAAGGGTTAGAAGCAGCTTTTGAAGAAATCAGGAAGAAACCTTTGCCTGATTTTGTAAATCACATCATTCTGATCACTGATGGACATACTTACGGTGATGAGGAAAACTGCATCACTCTCGCTAAATCAGCTGCTGAGTTAGATATTGGTATCAGTGGATTAGGTATTGGAATTGAATGGAATGATGAGTTCATCGATAATCTCTGCGCGCTCACAGGGGGGCAGTGTAGATTCATCGAGGAATTGAACCAAGTGAAAGATATTCTTGCCTATAGCATATCCTCGTTAAAAGAAGCTTTTTCAAGACGAATATCTTTGGAGATAACTCCTGCTCCAGGAGTAAAGATGCTCTCTGCATTCAGACTATTACCGGAAGCTTTACCCCTACCTCATCAATATGAATTTTCCCTGGGCATCCTGAAAAAAGATCAGCCGCACAGGGTTTTATTTGAATTCATGATTGATCCTATTCCAGAAGAAATTGATCAGGTAGTAATTGCCTCAGGAGAATTTATCCTGAAACGCAATCCCCGAGACTACACAATACCCTTCACCCTGGATCGACCTCTTGTGAGAGAATCTGATGATGAAGTACCACCGCCAACGGAAATTTTCAGAGCAATTTCACATCTGACCTTTTACCGATTACAGGAAAAAGCACAGCAGGATGTTGCCAGTGGGAACCCGGGAACAGCGTTTCAACGGCTCATCAATTTATCATCCCACTTAATGGCAAAAGGTGAAGAATCCCTGGCCAAAATCGCCATGAATGAAGCGGATTATATTAAATCACACAATAATTTCAGTCCTACTGGAAAAAAGCAGCTGAAATATGGGACGATCCGTTTGCTGCTTCCTGATAAAACATGATCACTTGTAAAGTGTGCAGTAACCAGGAATATGACGGTGTGTTGTTTTGCGGGGAATGTGGATCCCAGCTTGTTCATGCACCTGATAATAATGTAAATACTTTTATATTCCCTTCTCAGGTAAGAGGATTGGAAATTGACATATCTAACACCATTCCTAAGAAGTTGCTGGAAAATAGAACCTTTATTCTTTATTATCCGGAAGCAGAGGAAATGCTAAATATCCCAGATCAGGGGGAATTTACCATCGGGCGATTTGTAGATGGCCAGGTTATTACTCCAGATGTGGATTTGAACCCATACGAAGGGTTCGACAAAGGTGTTTCCAGGCTCCACGCAACCATTCGGATCAGTCCAGATAAAACCAAAATACATGTAATAGATCTTGGATCAGCTAATGGATCCAGCATTAATGGGTATGAAATTCCAGCGAATTCAGAAGTACCATTGAATCACGGAGACGTGCTTTCGTTAGGTAAATTCAATTTGAGAGTAATCCTGCCGAAAGAATTGAAATAAGGAAGGTTATTATGTCTACCACAGTCGTAATCCATATTAGAAACGCGGAACCGATGCTGGCAGAAATTGAAGAATTACCCAGCCCAGCCGATACTTTAATCAAACTCAGCAATCCCCGACAGCGGGATGGAAAGGATTTGATCTTTCTTGATCGTAATGTGGTTACAGTCATTTGGCCCCTGGCTGAAATCAGCTTTATAGAAATCATGCCGGGTGATACAGCAGAAGATGTAGTCAGCTTCATCAGGGAATAATGCATATGAGTTCTGAAACCTCAAAATACAAAATACTTGCTGTGGATGATGAGAAACGAATGGTGAGATTCATCCAATTAAACCTGGAACAGGACGGTTTTCAAGTTGTAACTGCTTATAACGGAACTGAAGCCCTGGAACAAGTCCGCACCCAGCTTCCAGATTTAATCTTGTTGGATATCATGATGCCGGATATCAACGGCTTTGAAGTATTAAAGAAAATCCGAGAGGTCAATACTGTTCCGGTTATTATGTTAACTGCAAAAGGTGAAGAAGATGACCGGATCCAGGGATTGGAATTGGGCGCGGATGATTATATAACCAAGCCTTTCAGCCCCCGGGAATTGGTAAGCCGCATCCGTGCGGTCTTGCGGAGAACCGAGTCATTTAAGGAAGACCAGATTGATCTGATTAAAGTCGATGATCGCTTGACTATTGACTTTTCCCGACGAGAAGTATGGGTTGAAGATAAAAAAGTTGATCTCCGACCAACGGAATATCGACTTTTATACCACCTTGTAAAAAACGCCGGTTGGGTTAATACCCACGAACAACTGCTTTCAAAAGTATGGGGTTTTGAATACCAAGATGAACCCCATTATGTTCGCCTCTATGTCAATTATCTTCGTAAAAAACTTGAGAAAGATCCCTCGAATCCACGATACATTCTTACTGAACGAGGCGTCGGGTACCGGTTTGTTGATTACCGGAGGGAGCAGGAAAAAGCAGAGTAAATCGACCAACCCTACAAATCACTTTCCAACCAGTTCATCAGTTTTCGTCTAATCCTGGACAATCGTTATCTAATAGGCAGTTGTCAAAGGATCTCCATCACATTCTTGCCAATGGATGTGATGAAATAAATTAGCTTCCTTGCCAGCTTGCCCAGTCTAGTTTATACTCTCTCCAGAAAATACAGGAGTTAGAACATGTCATTTCAGCGGATATTATTAGTAGATGATCACGAAGTTGTACGTTTGGGTCTGAAGTCCCTCCTGGATCGCCATACAAAGTTTCAGGTTGTCGCTGAGGCGGCCACCGGGGATGATGCAGTTGCCAAAGTAGAGCAATATCATCCAGATGTGGTTGTTATGGACATCCGTCTGCCGGGGGGTTCTGGAATCGAAGCCTGTGAAAAGATCATTGAAAAGTACCCGGAAACAAGAATCATCATGCTGACGTCCTATGCAGAAGATGAAATGCTCTTTTCAGCAATCCGGGCTGGCGCTTCCGGCTATGTGCTGAAACAAGTGGGAAGCACTGAGTTGATAGACGCCATTGAGGCAGTAGGTCGAGGTGAAGCACTGCTTGATCCCGCAGTAACTCAAAGGGTATTTAAGGAAGTCAGGAAAGCTGCCAGAGAAGAAGAAGCCTCTGCGTTTACGGATCTCACAGACCAGGAAAAACATGTTTTGATCCATGTCTCCGAAGGAAAAACCAATCGGGAGATTGCCAAAACACTTTATCTGGGAGAAGGCACAGTCCGGAATTATGTCAGCAGTATTCTCTCGAAACTAGATGTTCACAACCGGGCAGAAGCAGCAGCTTATGCTGTAAGACATAACTTAAAGAATCACCTGGTACATCTCACTAAAGATTAGAAACCTGATGGATAATTATGGAACTTAAAACAGAAGGGAAATCCCTTCTGTTTTTTTTTATGGGTTTTGATCAGGAAGAAGGAAATTTGAAACCGCCCAACCATTCAGGTCCTCATTTAGGGGGGCTACCAGATACCACCACAAGTATCCATCCCGATCTTCTGGCCCATCCTTCACAAGGAATACTTCATCTTCAAGAGCAAGATAAATGATATCCCCATTCAGAGTAGGTTCCTGTCTAAATCTGAGTCCATCCCCTTCGGTACCAGTTATTTTTACATATCCACCAACCTGGATTCCATTACTGGGCTCTAGTGTAGGTGTAAAAACCGCGGTCGGCGGGATAACAGTAGGTGTTTGGGTTGGGACTGGAATCACTGTCAAGGCTGCTTCACCGTAATAAGTTTGTTGATCAATCGGTATGATTGCGCCAGAAGCCAAGAATGTGATAGCTATCAGCACACTGGCAACTATCACAGCCCCGGCAATAACCCATGGATTCAATAAATCTTTCATTCTAATCTCTTGGAAAATAACGGCTTTGGTACATTCCGGGGCACAAGAACCCGGAGAGCTTGGGAACGGATATCGATGGTAATTTTTTTAGAGGGGGCGATTGGCTCCCCATCCAGCTGAAGATATAAATCAGTCTTTGATTTGATTATGACTTTCTTACAGGGAATATAATTGGTCTTCTCAGATGATAGGTGCTTTCCTGAGGCCAGATCAAACATGTGTTGGAGGGTTTCCAACAAGGTATCACCCGCAAACAACCACAAATCCATAATGCCATCATCGATGCGTGCCTTGGGAGATATTTCAGCCAATCCTCCCGCATAAAGATGGATATTCGTCACTAAAGCCACCACATAGATCCCGGATACTTTCTCATCATCCGCCCAGATATTTAGATCCATGCCGGACCAAGTTCTGGCATACCAGGCAGCATTGGCAGCATAATGGGGAGTTGCGATCTGTTTTTGCCAGCGGGACCTGGGTTCAAGATGGTGAACAATAAAAGCATCAAACCCTACACCGGCCCAGAGTAAAAACGGTATTCCCTGACAAACTCCCACATCCATGGTTCGAACTGTTCCATTGAGTATTTTTTTTACACTGGTTTCCAAGGCTCCCCAATTTGTCCAGGATAAGGTTGGTAATCCAAGTTCCTGAGCCCAAACATTTGCAGTCCCTGCCGGTAGAACAGCCAAGGCTGTCTCACTGCCCAATAAACCTGCCACTGCCTGGTGGATCGAACCATCACCACCCGCCACAAATATCGCATCCAGGCCTGATGTTGCAGCCCTTTTTGCCAGTTTTGTAATTTGATCCCCACCTTCTGTGCGGGTAATATCAATTTCCCACCCATTGGATTCTAGGGTTTTTGCTGCCCTTTCAACCAACGGCAAAGAGGGAAACCGGCCTGCCATGGGATTGTAAATCAATTGTCCCTTCATCAATTCTCCAAGATTATTCACATCCTGTATACCAAATCATTATCAACCCACAGTGTACTCCATCAAGATTTCATCGTCAATCACTTGATGGTACAATCAAACCGGTTCAATTTGCATGGAAGCTGCCCCATGATTGAGATATTAAATGATCGTTATCAGTTAGATAATAAGCTTGGTGAAGGGGGAATGGCAATCGTCTACCAGGCGAGTGACCTCATGCTGGAACGGACGATCGCTGTTAAGATTCTCAGGAAAGATTTCTCTGCTTCCAAGGCATTTCAAGAACGGTTTAAGGAAGAAGCCAGGGCAGCCGCCAACCTCACCCATCCAAGCATTGTAACTGTACATGATTTTGGTTTTGACAAAGACCAGCTCTTTATTGTCATGGAGTACGTACCTGGAACCGATTTAAAAGAAATCATCAAACAATCCGGTCCCCTACCCATAGATCATGCATCCCGGTTATTTATTCAAGCTTGCGCAGGCATTGGATATGCTCATCGTGCCGGCCTGGTCCACTGCGACATTAAGCCCCACAATATGTTGATCACTCCCGATCACCGGGTCAAAGTAACTGATTTTGGGATTGCCAGAGCATTGGCATCGGTAAAACATGACGAACAATCTCAGGCGATCTGGGGTTCTCCGGCATATTTCTCACCAGAGCAGGCTGCTGGGAGGGCTCCCTCCCCGGCATCGGATGTTTACAGCCTTGGTGTGGTGTTATTTGAAATGTTGACTGGGGAGTTACCGTTTTCCGATCCTTCTCCCCAGGAACTTGCCCTGCTGCATCGGTTTGAAACACCCCCCTCACCCAGGGACATTAATCCAGAAATTTCTCCTGAACTGGAAAAGATCATTCAAAAAGTGCTCTCAAAAGAGGCCAGCTCACGGTACAGGACAGCGGACCAGTTGGGCAGGATTGTGATCAGTTTTACGGAAATGGATGAAACTCAGCGTCAGGCATTTATCCAATCATCCCCTCCAGAAGCTGATGATTTATCAGCGATCCTTGAACTCGAGAATAAAAGAACCAGTAAACAGTGGTTGACCATCTTATTGGGTTTAATTTCCCTGATTGCTGTAGGTGGATTGATTCCATTTTGGATGTGGGTATATTTCCAATTGAATTGATTAACTCCCGGTGGTGATTCTCCTTGTTGATAAAATATTTATCAGCTGGCATTATCAGAACATTATACTGGTAATCATATAAAACTTTGTGGTTTATTATGAAAAAACCTTACCTGATTTCTCCTTCCATCCTTTCAGCCGACTTCACACAGCTGGGGAATCAAATTAAGGAAGCTGAAGATGCAGGGGCAGATTGGTTCCATATCGATATCATGGATGGTCATTTTGTGCCCAATCTATCGATGGGCCCATTCATTGTGGAAGCCTGTAAACGAGCAACGGATCATCTTCTGGATGTCCACTTGATGATTACAAACCCGGAAAAATATCTGGGGGATTTTATAAATGCCGGTGCTGGTAATCTTACAGTCCATATTGAAACCTGCCCCGAGCCCGACCAAACCATCCAATCCATTCACAACCAGGGATGTAAAGCTGGGATCACATTAAAACCAGCAACAAAACCAACTGAAATTAAACCCTATCTAAATGATATTGACCTGGTATTGGTGATGAGTGTTAATCCAGGTTTTTCTGGGAAATCTTTTATGCCGGAAGTACTCCCAAAGATCAGAGATATCAGAACAATCTTGGATGAGATTAATCCCGACGCTCTGATTGAAGTGGATGGAGGAATCAACCCAACCACAATCCGGCAGACATATGATCAGGGAGCAGAAGTATTTGTTGCAGCCAGTTCGATTTTTAAACACCCCGACGGTATTCAGACTGGAATTCAATCTTTAAGGGATATGCTCCCTTAACCAAAGATCCCGGAGTCATGATAGCTCCGGGAATCTATTTAACAAAATTGCGGGAGAAGGATTTATTCCTACCTTTCTCCCACAACCAATTCTTCATTTTTGTGTTAATGGTATTGATTCAGACTTTCGTCAGTGTCCGAATGCAGCGAGTGCATAAAGTTTTCCGGATTTTTTTTCCATCTTCATATACGGTAACTTTCTGCAAATTTGGTTTAAATTTACGTTTGGTGGTCTTTTTCGACCAGGGGCGACTTCGCCCAAATTTTGTGGTTTTTCCACAAGTTTCACATTTTGCCATAACTAGTACCTTCTTCAAATGCAATTAAGATGAGTGCGATTATTTTCGTAATACTTAACTTATGGACTGAATCGAAATCCAGGATCAATATCAGGAATAACTATTCAGCCAAGCCCGCCAATCTTACCATACAACAAATCAATCCACAAGAGGAGCCCTGCCTTTCCCCTGTTTTTATGTTATCATTTGGCAACTGTAATTTATCCTGACATATCTTCCCAACAAAATGGTGATATTAATGAAAAAAGGAAATACACCTTTAGGTGATATTCAAATCTCAAAACAAGCCATTGCAACCATTGCATACCAGTCTGTCCAGCGCTCTTACGGAGTTGTCGGTCTGGCATCAAAAAATATTGCAAACGAACTGGCTCATGCTATTGTTAAAGATCCCACGCATGGTATTGATGTGGAATATAAGGACAATGAAATAAATATTGATATCTACATCATCATCGAGTATGGCACCCGGATCAAATCTGTTGCTGCCAGTGTCGCCAATACAGTTAGCTACCAGGTCGAAAAATCCCTAGGAATTCCCGTGAATGAAATTAACATTCATGTTCAGGGACTCCGGATAAGCAACGGAGAGCAGTAATTTTATTGGTACTGATTAAATTCTTTAGGAGCAAGAAAGCATGAGTGCCGAAAATCCTGAAAACAAATCCCGGCTGATTGACGGGGATCAATTTAGAATACTAATGAACGCCGGTTTAACCTGGCTGAGAACAAATCAAGAATCTGTCAACGCTCTCAACGTTTTCCCGGTGCCGGATGGAGATACAGGGACCAACATGGTCCTAACCCTCCAGGCAGCATATGACGAAATCGCGAATTCCTCCGAAAAGAGAGTAGGGAAATTATCCGAAAAATTAGCTCATGGGGCACTGATGGGAGCCCGGGGAAACTCGGGAGTTATTCTCTCCCAGATCTGGCGCGGATTCTCCAAAGGAATCGGAGATTCTGATATTCTGGATGCAAAATGCCTGGTGGAAGGATTGGTTCAAGCCCGTGATACCGCCTACAAAGGGGTTGTTCGGCCGGTTGAAGGTACAATCCTGACTGTTTGCAAAGATATGTCCCTGGCAGCAGAAAAAGCCCTCCAGGAATCAGAGGATCCCTATTCTATCCTCGAGGTTGTGATCGAAGCAGGTCAAGTATCTGTTGACTACACACCCGAGCTGCTCGATGTTCTGAAAGAAGCCGGTGTAGTTGATGCAGGAGGAAAGGGGCTGCTGCATATCTTTGAAGGAATGCTTCGCTACATTAACGACGAACCCCTAGATATTGAACCAGTCCACATTCAGCCTCTGTCTGTTATTGGACAACAAGGAGCCATGAGCAGTGTAGAGCCAGGACAGGATTACGAAGTGATTGTTGATTTTGAGCCCCATAAACCCTTGATCCTGGAAGATTTTTACCAGGATCTAGAAGAAATCGGCACTTCTATCCAAGTTGGCGAAGGGGATGGCATGTACCGGATGCACATTCATGTGCCGATTGAAAAACGATATGAACCCATTGACTACACTATGGGTATTGGAACAATTTCCAAAGTTCATATCGAAAACTTGATGATACAAATGGATCCCTCCTCTGCCGGAAAAGAAGAAGAACAATTAAAATTAGCAAAAATTTCACCCGGAGATGTTGCCCTAGTGACAATTTCCCCCGGGAATGGATTTTCAAGAATCTTCGCCAGCCTGGGAGCAGCTGCAATCGTCGAGGGTGGACAAACCATGAATCCCAGTACCCAGGAGATCCTGTCAGCCTTCGAAGATCTAGCGACTGATATGATCATCATTCTGCCGAATAATAAAAATATCGTCATGGCTGCTAAATCTGCTGCTGAACTAT
>JAZFRV010000157.1:0-2558 GCA_036445875.1 Anaerolineales bacterium | reverse complement strand
AGAAGCGACACTCTCGGTTCAGCAGTATTGTCGGCCAACAAAGCCCCGGTCAGTTCGGCAACCTCAATTCCCTTGTCACCGACAAAAGCTTCCTTGTGAATGGACAGGCTATCGGAGAGATCGTCAGTATCTGTCTTCCTAATAATCAATTTGTGTTTTTCTCCATGCTAACGTTAATTATCTTTCAAATACCGGATGATGGATTAGAAACTATCCTCCATTGTTTTTGATATCTACATTTATCATAATTCAAAATTGAGTCGATAGAGAAATCTATAACCAAAAAACAAGTCCTCCTATTACAAAGGATGCTTGTTATTAGGATCATCTTTATAGGCCCGGTAGGATTCGAACCTGCGATCTGGCGGATAACGGCTCAATACCTACTAGGTATCAAAATGGATTGTTTGAAAAAAGAAAGTTGTCAAATGTTTGATGAATTATCGACTAGGAGTGTTAGCTCTACCAATGGCTTAAAAGGTCACTGCTAGTTGGTATCTTCATCGAGAGGATGGGAATTTATAGGGGAATAAGGGGGTAAATAGTGTATCTTGTGTATATCCTGTATACTATTTCTACACTATATGCACAGGAATTGCACCGGGAATAGGCAGCTGACTGAAAGTCAGTCCCATAGAACTCAAGCCACTCCCCGGTAGGAAGAGTGGCTTGAGTTCTAGTAGATTTTTTCAAGTCTCTTGAATTAAAATGTTGGCCTTGCCTGGTTCGCCGCCATTGCGGATGCCGTTGCTGTTCCTGTCATTCCAAACACCGGCTAGTATGGACCCGGTATCGGTGAAGGTGTAAGGGTAGAGGTAGGGGGAGGGGGAGGGGGAGGGGGATCGGTTGGGGTTGGAGTCGGTGGCAGGGGACAAAGTCCTGGGAAAGGTGTGATTGGAGTATAGCCATAGGTCCAGCGGCAAGTGTTATCCACCGATGCCAAATCCTTGATTGGGTATTTGCTATTTCCGGAAAAGGGAGAACCAGCCTGCTCCAGGGTCAAGAAATCGTTATAATCGAAGGCACCAGGATTCTTCAGTCCCTCGTCAGCCCAGCCTCCAAAAGCGAACTTATCATCATTGGCAATCAGGTCGTACTTGAAAGCCAATTGCATCTGGTTTGGATTACTTGGATCGCGGCGAATCCAGGCTGCATCCGGGTCAACTCCAATACCCCCGTCAAATACAAGCGTTTCGTAACCATCCCAGCTGGAGTTGGGCGCATCGGAGATCATCGGAGACAGGCCGCCAACATCGCCATTTGCATCATGGAGGACCTGGACATCGTTGGTAGTCCATTCACTTTCAGCCGGCACTTTGCCGAGCATCAGCCAATCACCACGACCATCACTGTTCAGATCAACTTCCAGGGCATATATAGCTGAGGAGTCTGAAGGCGGAGAACCTTCAAGTACAAATGTGACATAAATCCAGGGAGAAGAAAAATTCAGGTTGACCCTGGTTAAATCAAGATGGGCCTGGTAATCCATGATCTCGGATGTAAAAGGTCGTTCTAAAAGATTAATATTGAATAAATCAGCGGTCGATTCCCTGGATGCCGCCAGCGCTTTAGTCGAGGGATCGGTGACCCAGGTATTGGCTTGGGCTGGCTCACCGGGAAACACCAGGTGCTCAATGGTTGGGGGCAGAGGAGTTTCCGTAGGGTCAGGTTGCACGGTGTCTGAGGGTGCCTGTGTTGTGCTTGACACCTGGGTATCGCCATCAACCCGGGCTTGATTGGTATCTGTAATCTGCAAATCACCGGATAGGGGGGAGGATACGGATCTTCCCGGTGTGTTGCAAGCTAAAATGGCGGCGAGAATGGAAAACATGGCCAGAATGGGAAAGGTAGATCGAATGTGTTTCATACAACTCTCCTGCTTGTTAAAAGTCTGTCCGGGGTTAATTGAGGAACAATGCAATCAAAAATTGTTGTCTGGTTTGAAGATATAGATCAGCATTGATTATTATTTTATCAACGATGTCATCCTGATCCTCTTCAAGGCGAAAGCCCCTTTTTAATCAAACACTGAATAACTATAAGCCAAACGGTCGGATAACAGACCTGATCTAGAAATAAACCCGGCTAATTGATTCTTTATCAAGAGATTATAGTTCAAATATACAGAAGTACACTTTTACCGAGAATATGGGCCCTGGGGATATTTGAATCTGCCCAGAGGTGGCGGATAAAGGTTCAATTCCTGCTTGAAACCAAAATGGATTCTATGAAGTACATAATGTTATCAAATGTTTGATAAACTTTCAAGTGAAATTATTGACCAACCAATGGATTAAAAGGACACTGCTAATAGACGAATAAATATTAAATGACCGAACATTAGGTCCAAACCGGTCGCAGGTGCAGCCTGCCTGGTCTTCTGTCTTCGGTCGGCGGTCGCAGATCGCCCCCCATATGCACCGGAAATAGATATTATTACTAACCAGATCCAATCCGTGGGTCTCTTCTACAAAAATGGAAGCATTAGTAATATATAAACTAAGTTGCTGCAAATACATTTGCCAGAAGAATTAAGTTTTCTTCGTTTATTTGTTTTG
>JAZFRV010000156.1:0-3234 GCA_036445875.1 Anaerolineales bacterium | reverse complement strand
CCTGATGGTTGTAATAATCCAGCTCGGCGATGATTTGATATTGAATATTATCCGGGCTTGTTTGATTAGTCGGTTGCTCTACATCTCCTGGTGTAGGAGATTCAAAAATCTGCTCTTCTGTCTCTGTGGTGATCGGCGGAGTAGCTGTAGTTTCATTTTCACTAATCGGCACAGGGCTGGTTGGAACAGGAGAAGAATTATCTGATCCACAACCCGCGACAAATAGCGTGGCGAATATCAGGAGTACCGGCAGATAATTGGTTTTAGTTGATACGAGAGGATGTGATTTCATTGATGGTAAAAGCTTCGAACTGAATCAATATTCAGTCTGGCCTATCTCCAGAAATTGGATCACGATACCTGCTTCATGAATTAAGTCAATTTCAGGGGGAAGTTGATAGTTCCCATCAACCCGCTGGATTAATCTATTGATTGCGATCTGGATCCGATCGGGAAAGTTTTCCATCTTCCCCAAAGTCTGCAATGATAAGTAGGCATTATCTGTCTTTTTAGCCACTCCCTGGCGGGTCAGATATGATCCTGCGGCGGCACCGGCAGCCCGCCGGGCACAAACCCTGGCTCTTCCCTCATTGCCTTCCTTCCGAGATTGTTTAGCCAGCAGAAGTTCTTCTTGAATTTGAAAGTGGGTTCCTGCAGATTTCATGCTCAGGATTATACCGTAGCTATAGCCCTATTTCTGGGTTTGGTTCCTCAGACACTGGCGTTATTTTATTGCCTCTCTGGCTAACTTATCCACCCGTTCATTGTATTGGTGACCAGCATGTCCCCGCACCCAGTGCCACGTCACTTCATGTTCGGCAATCACTGCATCCAATTTCTGCCACAAGTCAGCGTTTTTAAGAGGATATGTTTTACCGGGTTTTCCCCGCCGCCAACCGAGTTTTTTCCAATTATAGATCCACTCAGTAATGCCTTTTTTTAGATATTCAGAATCTGTAAAAATATCTACCTGGCAAGGCTCTTTTAGTGCCTTTAATGCGCTCACTGCAGCTGTAATTTCCATGCGATTGTTGGTGGTTTTTCGCTCGGAACCAGACAGTTCTTTTTCTCGACTTCCAAACCGCAGCAAAGCTCCCCATCCGCCCGGTCCAGGATTGCCAGAACAAGCTCCATCTGTATAAATCATTACCTGTGGTTTATCTACCATGAATACCCTTTTAATGCGATTCGCTTATTGTCTTATCCCCGGAAAACATAATATAATTCCGGAATAATTTTATGAAATCAATTTAATCCCGGGAATAATCAGTCAGTTCAGCAGCTGTTTTATCAAGCATCTTTAATAAGACAGTAATTTCAACGGGGTCTATTTCGAATAAAACTTCAAAAGCATCGCCAATTGCTTGACGGACAATCTCCCAGGAAGGGTGCAGCGGATTTGAGTGACCATATTTCAATAGATATAATCCCTTGGACCATCCTGGATTTTTGGTCCTGAATTCTCGGATTAAATCCAATGTGTCTTTTCTTGTCGGGTACAACCTACTGTACTGAACCCATTCCGCTTGAATTTCAGGTGAGGTTAAGTAATTGAGGAACAACCAGGCGGCTAATTCTTTTTCCGGGGTGGTTTCAAATAATACACCTGCTTGAATACTGGCAGTTACAGCCTTTGACCCGTCGGGACCAATGAAGGGAAGCATCTTCCAATTGTCCGCTCTACCAGTTTGATTGGCAGCCATGCTGATCTGATCTATATTTTGAGATGAACTCATCATCAGCAGCGCGTCACGCTGATTAAATTTTTCAAATTCAATTTCTCGAGCCATCGGGTTAGGATATCCGGATATTATAAAGCCACATCCGTTGAGGTAGATATCAATCCAATCCAATGCCACTTCTTTTACTTCCGGGGAAGAAAATTGATAATCCTCTTCACCCGGATCCATAATCAAACCATCGTATGCATAGATCCAGGAGGTGATATTGGCAGCTTCGGGATACATCAATATTCCACCCGCCAAGTCTTGTGAATTCTCGTCTCTTTGTTGGACCTCAGCTGAAGCAGCACAGGCCTGTTCCTTGAGTTCTTCTACCGTTCCGGGGGGTGAGGAGAATCCCAGTTCTTCCGCCCAGGATTGGTTATAATATATAACCTGGATGGTTTGGGTAAATGGAAGTCCGGGGCGAACACCCCCATCCAGCACAAAAGAATCCAAAATATCTGAATAATAATCGATGTAAATAACGTCAGTAAAACCCACCGCGGGATCTTTTATAAATGGATTTAGATCGGCGGTTAAACCAGCTTCATACCATCCCGCAAGATAAATCGCATCACTGATCATAACATCAGGAACAACACCTTCTTGAAATGCAGCCTGGATGGTATCCATTGGATCAAGGATTAACCCCCGATCGACCGGATTCACCGTTATTCCCCACTCATTTTCTTGATTAAATTTTTCAACAATAGCATTGATGCCTTCCCCGGGTTCATCCAAATCCCAAACATACCAGAATTCAAGCTCAATGTCATTCAATTCTGACCAGGGAATTCCCATTGGTTCTGGGTCCGGTGTAGCCCTCGGTTGCTTTGACCCGCTGATGGCAGTTAATGTTGCCGGATGAATGGTTTTAACCAGGGAGGTCGTCGGGAGGATGCCTGATTGATCCATGTTTAAAAAATCGCAAGCGGCGACAATAATTACCAGGATGAGAAATTGAGATACCAGCAAGGGATTGATCTTTTTTTGTTTCATAACAGTTCATTTAGGTCGGTGTTAATCAAGAACTATCCTATTGTAACAAAAAGCAAGGTACGTATGGGTACCTTGCTCTAGAAAATGGTAAGTTCTGGTGAAATTACTGGAGGAAATTCCAGGGATTTACCTTGGAGCCAACATAAATCATTTCAAAGTGCAGGTGGGCTCCGGAAGAATTTCCGGTATTTCCCAAACCGGCGATGCCCTGACCCTGGTTGACACTTTGACCACAGCCGGCATTGATAGAGTTCAAATGGGCATAAAGTGTCTGCCACCCACCGCCATGATCAATTACAATCAAATTTCCGTATCCATAATTGCTCCAGCCAGCATAAACGACCACCCCATTATCCGCAGCCCAAACAGGATTTCCAATGCTTCCAGCGATATCTATCCCCGGGTGGTTAGCACCTGGATTGTAATCATAACCGGAAGTCCAGCGCTCAGCGGTTGGCCAGATAAATACACCCACACCCACATTTCCGGTGTAAATCGTGCCGCAGTGACC
>JAZFRV010000155.1:0-3663 GCA_036445875.1 Anaerolineales bacterium | reverse complement strand
TTGGAAAAACCCGGGTTCTTTGTAATGTCAGTATCGAAGATCAAGTGCCGGCTTGGATGGAAAAAAACGATCATCCGGGAGGGTGGATCACAGCGGAGTATGCTTTACTTCCCCGGTCAACAACCACCAGGGTGAACAGGGAGACCAGGGGTTTAAGTGGACGGACCCAGGAAATTAAGCGACTGATTGGAAGATCCCTCCGGGCGGGATTTGACCTCAGTTTGCTGGGAAATCGAACTCTTATAGTGGATTGTGATGTACTGCAAGCTGATGGAGGAACACGGACAGCAGCCATTACTGGTGGATATGCTGCACTCAGGCTGGCATTAAAAACTTTAGTGGAAGCAGGAGCCATCTCTCCGGATGTATTTTCATCACCCGTAGCAGCAATCAGCGTAGGGATTCTATCTGGAGCACCTGTCCTGGACCTAAATTATATTGAGGATGCTCAGGCAGAAGTTGATCTTAATGTAGTGATGAATCAGGAGGGGGATTTTATCGAAATTCAGGGAACCGCTGAAGGTTCCACATTCTCCCGTGATGATTTGAATTCGATGTTGGAATTGGCAGAATCTGGTATCCAGCAATTGATCTTGAGTCATATTTCTGCTTTGTAATAAAAAAAACCCGCAGATTATGAGTTTGCGGGTTTTTTCTGTTAAGGTAGAGAATTATTTACTCTTGGGGAATTTCAGTGGGTAGTGAAGGCTGTGGCTGTTGTCCAATGCTCTGGAATTGAATATAATCAAGCGCTTCCTGCGGCAATGCAGGCTCCTCCGGGACAAAAGAAACCCAATCCTCGTTTACTTCAATTTCGTACTCGAGCCTCTTTTCAATAATCCAATTAGTAAAGGCTTCATTTCGACGCTCATCAGCTGTTGCTGGATCAATCAAGATTTGGTCTTTGCCTAGAGATTGTAAGATATGCCACCCAAAATCCGTCTGTACGGGATCACTGATTTCACCTTCTTCAAGAGCAAAGGCTGCTTCTTCAAAAGGTAATACCATGGCACCGCGGGCAAACCAACCTAAATCTCCACCTTGATCTTTATTAATATCATCTACGGAATACTCAGCTGCCAAAGCGGAAAAATCTTCCCCTTGAGCCAACTTCCCAGCAACTTCCAGGGCGGTTTCCTCATCCTCAACCAGGATATGACTAATCCAGATCTGTTCTTCGGTTTCAGGGAGAGTCTCCGCCACCAGATTGGTGAGTTCTTCTCGGATGAGATACAATCTCACCATATCCCTGAAGGTCTTTTCTTTGATTCCATCAAACTTTAATCCATCCAGGTAATTCTGATAGTTTTCTTCAAAAAGATCCAGGGTGTATTCAGTAGGCTGTAGGATTGGCGTCGCAGTAGGATCTGGAACACCATCAGATGAGTCTTCAGTTTGTGAAGTAGTGTCTGTGGATGCGGGAATCGGTTCGTCCTCTGGTACCGGAGTACCATCAGGGAAATAACCGAAAACGGTCTCGATTTCCTCATCGATCTGATTTTCATCCACTTGGATTCCAAGTTTTTCAGCTTCTATCTCAATTATGAGATCATCAGAAAGATTTTGAACCACTTCCTGTCCTACTAATAATGGTTGGGAGAGCTGTGTGACAGCAAACAGCAGTTGTTGTTCAAAATAGGCGAATATATCCGGAGTTCCACCCAGGCTCTGAACAAATTCTAATAATTGATAGGTTTGATTGATAAGCTGGAATCTTTGATACCGAACCCGTTGTTCAAACTCTACGGCATTGATTGTTCTTGAATCCAGCTGGATAACGACTGTTTTGGGTTTTAGGACATAATTTTCGAGAACGGCATAGGCAATCAAACTAAAGACGATTACCAGGACGACAATTGTGGAAATCACGATTATCTTTTTTTGTCGGTCCTCTTTTTCTCTCTGGGCTAAAAATTTTTTATTTTGCGGCATGGTTGTTTCCGTTTCTTTGTCTAATGAGTTTTATTAAACTGAGAATTACCTAGCGGAGAGATTCTCCCGTAAAGGGAAGAAGTGCTAGGTGGCGGGATCGTTTGATTTCCCGGGCAAGCACACGCTGGTGTTTCGCACAGGTACCGGTTTGACGACGGGATCGGATTCTTCCATGATCGCTGACGAATCGACCCAAGGTCTCAATATCTTTATAATCAATATTCATTTTCGGGTTAGTACAAAACCTGCATTCTCTTTCCCGGTCATATCTCTCTCTGTCGTACCGTTTTCTTTCTCTTCCTGCCATCTTAAACTCCTTAAAAGTAGTTCACAATCAAATCTATATTAAAAGGGATATTCATTCTCAGAAGGCAACCCTTCGTTCAATTCTGGATCCTGTTCACTGGACTTGCTGTCCAGCATGAGCAATTCCTGGGCGATAACTTCTACAGATGAATGATTGTTGCCTTTATCATCTTGCCATTGCCGGGTGTGCAAACGACCTTCGATGTACACCTGCTGCCCTTTGGATAGATACTGGTTACATATCTCTGCTAACTTTCCCCAGGCGACAATATTAAACCATTCGGTTTCCGTTTTCTTTTCGCCATCTGAAGACTTCCAGCTGCGGTTTACCGCTACCTGTAATTTGGTTAATGGGCGACCAGAAGGAGTATAACGCATCTCTGGTTCTTGACCCAATCTTCCGATGAGCATTACTTTGTTCAGACCTCTGGTCATGGAAAGACTCCTTAACGAGGAAAACTTAATCCAGCTGTTGTTTTGCCAATACTCGGATTAGGATTTATCTGATCCTGAATAATCAGTCATCTCGATTGATAATTAGGAATCGTAAAATGGATTCTTGAAGGCTAAAATTGCGTTCAAGATCGGCAACGGCTGTTGGATCTAATTTTAGATTGAACAGGAAATAAAGGCCTTCTGTGTGTTTGCGGATCAGGTAAGCGAATTTTTGCCTTCCCCACTCTTCAAAAGCTTCTATGGATCCCCCTGCATCGGTAATCCAGCTTTTTACTTTGTCTACAACTTCCGCAGTTGCTTCTTCATCAATTTCCGGGGTAACAATAATAACGAGTTCGTAATCTCGCATCATATCCTCCTTTCCTCGGGGTTGTCTCCAGACAATGTGGTCAGCACGCCAGAAACGGAAAGTAAATTTGTTATATGACCGAGTGAGAGTTTAGCATAGATAGATGTATTTGGGAAGGGCGGTGGAGGGGACGGGAGATAATCAAAAATCTGTTGATTCAGGATCAAATCCGAGCTCAACCATAACACTCCCGAGCGGTAATATCAGGGAAGGTTTTGGGGGAAAGGAAAACCATCCAGGTAGCTCTAACCAGATAAGGGAGGGAGCATTACTGCGAGTTTAATATAATTAATTTAATCCTCTATAACTGCCTCGCGTGCTCATTGAGTCTGGCGGTCGAGTATTGTAGGGGATGAAGATCTGGGATTAAAATGCACAGGATCTTGTCCATATAGAACAACGAGCTCATTATTTAGATTGTAGAGAGGAAAATATTGGGGATTTTTCGACAGCAGTCCGAGATATTTTATCAGGTAAGCTCACAATATTATTGTCCGGAGAAGACTTGGCTCCCGCTAACAGAAGAATATCCCTCGCTTCCTGATTGTTCAATTCAATACCCGGATTTTCCAGCAAGGCATTTCCTTCATCTATTATTTTTTTGAACAGTTTCATTAGTC
>JAZFRV010000154.1:0-2252 GCA_036445875.1 Anaerolineales bacterium | reverse complement strand
TACAGTTGGGGGAAATCAAAGGTGAAAAAATCCAGTAAACTCTTAATCAGCAGGTTATCGATTCGATTCCCGTACGGCTCATCTAACACAAGTGTGATAAAATCCACGAATTCCCCTTATAGGAGTTTTAATGAAATCAAAAAGAGTCTTGCTTTTCTTTTCCGTCATATTCCTGGTTTGTATTAGCGGGGCCTGCCTGGCCCGGAATATTAGCCTCGAGGCTCCCAACGAAGATCCGCCGGTTGAGGTTTTTGAAACCCCCACACCTGACGTGGTCCCGCCCCAGGAAGAGCAACCAACCTCGACCCAGGAAGATGTTTCCACTGGTCCTGCCACCAAACGATACAGCTTCGATCAGCTGGGCATCTCGCTGGAGGTCCCCGCGGAGCTTTATGTTTATAAGGATCCGAGTGTCAATTATGATGACCCCGGCAAACTGGATGGTTATTTATTCTACATTCAAAATTATGGCTACCGGGGAGGTCCAAGTTCAGGCGATTTTCAAATGTATGGGCTCATGCAGTTTAGACCGTTTACCTTCAGCTGGGAGGAATTTGCCAGCATCCAGGTCGATTCACCTAATAATGTTTATGCCAATGAGATCGAGATCAATGGTTTGAGAGGATTTGATACACAATTATCTGGAATAAGAAACCGCTTTTTTTATCATTTTTATCTCGAAGGAAATATCCTTTCCATCGCGGTTGCTGCGCCTACCGAAGAAAACAAGGCCAAAGCAGATCAGATCATCAGTACAATTGAATTCAACCCTGACAAATTGAGCACTGCCAGCCAGGTCCAGCAGATCCTCGAACCCAATTCTTTGTATCAAATGTACTTACCGGACGATTGGAATTACTCTTTCAACTCAACGGCAGGGATCAGGATATCAGATCTTGAATCCTCCTCACCCGGTGCCGAGGTCCTGGTGGAGGAAACTGACGGCCCTCACGATAATATTCATTACAAGAATGGCATCTCCCTGAGTGTCGTGGTGTTGGAGGACGAGTCTGCGAAATCGGAACCCGCTATGGCTTCCATTCAATCCAGCTATCCCCTGATGATCAGCGGTATAGAAGGTATGGACTATCTATTTACAGAACCCAGCACGGCAGAAGGCATATTGAGAGAAATCCGTTATTATTATGGTGGGAGAAGTTATATCTTGAGATTTGGACATACGGCGGATGTGGATCAAGAACTGGTGGAGTGGATCATCTTAAATTTTATGATCACCCAGCAAGAGGATATTTAAAAAGCCATATCCCTACCGAAAATTAAAAACCGCTCTTTTGAGCGGTTTTTTTATAATTATAATTCGATTGAACGCAGAAATGTCTATCCAACATCTGTTAGACGCCCCGGCTTTCGCGGAAAAATGATCCCTTCCGATTTTTCAGGCTTGCTCTGTTTCCGGATCTATCCTGGAATGCCTGATCAAGTTTCATTTACCTCAGAGGGAGAGAAAATACCAATCCGTTGATTCCAGAAGGAGATCATCATATAATGAAACTGGGGGAAATCAATGGAAAAGGAATCAGAAAAAAATCCGGAATCAAGTTCGGGTTTAATAATTCCTCAAAAAGATGCTGAAGAACGAATTGGCGCACAAATCAAGAAGGGTTTTGATTTGCTGGCCGGGGATATTTACAGCTTGGCTGATCTTGAAGCTGCCAGGCAGGGAAAAAGACGCTGGGATCAATACAACATTGAACTTCTGAAGAGAATCGACGCTAACGAGCAATACTTGAACGAATACTACCAACCGGTTGCTTATAGATCCGCGGGTGCGACAAGTTTTGGGGGACAAAAAGAGCAATTCCTGGCAGATGTGAGCGATTGTATTAATAAACTCAGCTCGATCTAGGATCGCCTGTTATTAATCTATGAATTGAATCATCTCAATCAACGGAAAATCGGAGAGCCGGAAAAGCCCCCCGGTGATAGTAAAAAGATCTTTATTGTGCACGGCCGCGATGAAGAAGCTAAAGACTCCTTAGCCCGCTTCCTGGAAAAGTTAGGCCTGGAGGTTATCATCCTGCATGAACAGCCTAATCAGGGCAGAACCATCATAGAAAAATTTGAAGACTACTCCGATGTGGGCTTTGCCGTGGTTCTGCTAACCCCGGATGATATCGGCGGCAGAGCAAACGACCTGGAGCTTCTGCCCCGGGCCAGGCAAAATGTGGTTTTTGAGTTGGGGTTCTTTATTGGGGCGCTGGGGCGGGAACGGGTTTGTGCCCTGCACAAGG
>JAZFRV010000153.1:0-2348 GCA_036445875.1 Anaerolineales bacterium | reverse complement strand
GGGAGCAGTAAATACGTTATCGAAGAGAGCAATTGACTCCTGATCAATAGGGGAAAGCCCTCCCTGCGACCGAAGGTCGTGTCTAAGGGTCCATCCTCTCGATGGAATTGACCAATAACAGTCTATCAAGAGCATAAAATCCATCCTTTCCACCCCTATTGCACCCAAAAATTAATCAAATCACAGGATCGGCGACTCGATAATCAATATATTGTTGTTGGGTTTTTTGGACATGACTCACCCAAAAAAAGTCCGTCATCTATTAACTGATAAATAATTGATATATAATTCAGATAGCAGATAAGAGGCAATATAGCGCGGTATCTATAGCTTAGGTTCGGGAACCTGAGAAAAGGTTTTAGGAAAAATGGCCCTAAAACAATGTGATCCACAAAGAATTACCAAATAAAACGAGGTGAGATTATGGATCGATCCCAATCTGCAAAAAGATATTCTGAGGGTGGCCAAGGATTGGTGGAATATGCCCTTATTCTGGTACTGGTAGCTATTGTTGTCATAGTCGTGTTATCGTTGTTGGGCCCTAGTATTGGCAATGTCTTTAGTCAGTTAGTTGACAAGTTAAATGAGCTTGACGGAGAAAACAATGATGTAGTGTTGATTACCACGGCAGACTATGATTCGGGGCTACAAATGTTCCATTTAGATGCCACGTCTGACGGTGTTTATGACCCCAGTGTGACAGTGACAGCCTCACCAGGCGGCGTTATGGTACAAGCGGGAAATCACTATCACCTCAATTACTCATTGGCGGGGTGTCCCTGTGCGGTTACAGTCACCTCAAGTGAAGGGGGTTCAGCGACAGTGACGGTTGGGCCATAGATACACGTTAAGCAGTGAAAGACTGTCGGACGCTGCTTCTATCCATTTTGGGTAAGAAGTCATCCTTCACGTTTTTTGAGGTGGCTACTCGATAAGCTTAATAAACGCTTCAACCACATGAGGGTCAAAATGTTTTCCGGTTTGTTCTTGAAAATGAGCTAATATCTTCTTCAAGGGCCAAGCTTTCCGATAAGGTCGATCAGAATTCAAGGCGTCCCACACATCCGCGATTGAAAATATTCGTGCGGCCAATGGGATTTGCTCACCTTTCAAACCTTGTGGATACCCACTTCCATCCCACTTCTCGTGGTGAAAATAAGGTATATCCAGAGCACGCTCCAAAAATGGGATCTGGGAAAGCCATTTATGGGCATAAACCGGATGCTCCTGCATGATTACCCACTCCTCATCGGTGAGTTTATCAGGTTTCTGCAATATGTTGTCGGGTATACCCATCTTACCGATATCATGTAGCAGAGCACCCCGACGAATGTGCTGCAGGTCTTTTGGGTTGATATCGAGCGCACGGGCTAACTTCATGGTCATGTCAACAACTCGGCGGCTGTGCCCCTCGGTTTCCATGTCACGTAATTCCAGGGCTTGTGCCCAGCCCTCAATAGTTGCATCATATGCTTGGACCAAATTCTGGTTCGAGATCTGAAGATCATTTATAAGGTTGATATTCTCGATGGCAATAGCAGCTTGTCCAGATAATGTCTCCAGGAAAGCCATCCATTCCGGATCATGATCCAGCGGTTTGCGTTGGTATATTTCCAGGACGCCTGTGATATTTCCTTTTGCGATCAAAGGAATACCGATATAAGCAACAAACTCTTCTAAACGGAATTTTGGGGACCGTAAAAAGCCAGTGTTTAGGTTATTCAAATCAGAAACTTTAATAATTTTCCTCCCAAGTGCAGCTTCCCCGGCAAATCCCTCCCCCATACGCAAGTTAGTGTGCTGCAGGACCTCAGTCCGAAAACCCTGCCCGGCAATAAATTCGAGGGTTAGAAGCTCAGGATTTATAAGTAAAATTGCGGCCGCATCGATTCCCAGTTGTTTAATGACATGCCCGATTAAAATATTCAAAGTCAAACCCAGATCCAGGCTGCCGGAAATGGCTTGATCAATTTCTCGCAGTGGAGATAAGTGATCCAGGCGAACCGTGGCTTCGCCGTACAGGTGTGCATTTTCGATCGCCATAGCAGCTTGACTGGCAATGGCTGTAGCCATTTGAATTTCAATTTCTGTAAAGGGGATGATCTGATAACGATCCAAGGTTATCATCCCTATAACTTTCCCTTTGGATGTCATTGACAAACCCAGCCAAGAGCGAATATTCCCCGATCCATATCTAGCTGACTCAACAGCAAATTGGGGGTACTCCCGAGTGAGATCCTCAACAGCCAGGACATTATTTGCCGTGATCACTCCTTGGTTTGGGAACTTTGGGTCTAGTGGGAAGACGAATCCCACAATATCATCTGGTTTGTCAAATCCACTACATG
>JAZFRV010000152.1:0-5014 GCA_036445875.1 Anaerolineales bacterium | reverse complement strand
TACTTTGTGGCTGCTACTCCACCAATTGGGAATCCATAACCCTGGTGCATATCCGGCATCACCATCACACTGCCAACCAATCCTGGCAAGGAGCAGGCATTTACTGCCTGTTCAAGAGATTTATCTTTTGTGACATCCTTCAGCAACTCCTCAGATGCAAATATTCTCACCGGTACACGCATATCTGCCCGGTAGGAACGAGGAATTTCCCACTCGTAGGAATTGATTTTTTTTAGATCAGATTTGGAAACCATGCCAGGACACCTTTAAATAGGAAGATCAAATATCAAAGACGATTTGCACCTCGTATCCATCCGCTGTGGTACGGACATTTAGATTGTGATAGGTGACTGCTTTAATATCTCTTTGGTAAGATTTAATCTGGGAACCTTTCAAATTTGCCTTCAGGGTATATTCAGTGCTGATGGAGAGCTTTTGAATGTCATAGATCATGTAGTCTTCGGTAAGCCTGTAAAGCAATTCCTCCAGGAACAGGATCAATAAACCTTCATAATCCATTGCCTTGAGAGAGATGGTTTGCTTGACTGAAGATATACCTTCCACCAAATCTTCAACTCCGGAAAGATGAACCATTCCAGCTGCGGATTGGCGGAAAAGGGATTCCAAATCCTTCCCCCAGACTCGGATTTCCAGGTCAGCTGTATGTGATACTTCTTCAAATCCTGCTGATTTGTTATTACCCATTACTCTCAGTATACTGAATTTTTTCGATTTTTTCAGGAATTGAATCTAAAAAATTATTTCTAGTTCAACCTGTCAAGAAACGTGGCCCTATAAAAAGAATGATGAATGTCAATCTTGTGGAATGGTTTTAATTCTTCTATAATTTGATTAATCCCCGGATTTTTGAGTAGAGATAGTTTTTTTGATCTTTTTAGTTGAAAATTATTTTTGGAGGAATCAAAATGTCTAGCCCCCCGCTTTTTGCCGTCATTGGCGGCTCCGGTCTTTATGATATACCCGGATTAACCCAGATTCGGGAGCACTGGTTGAATACTCCCTTTGGAAAACCAAGTGGTCCAATAATCCAGGGAGAAATTCACGGTGAGCAGGTTTTATTCCTGGCACGCCATGGGATGGGTCATCCCATTAATCCTTCCCAGGTTAATTACAGGGCAAATATCTACGGGTTAAAGAAATTGGGTGTTTCCCGCGTGATCAGCATTAATGCTTGCGGATCTCTCCGGGAAGATTTTAAACCCGGTGATCTAGTGATTCCCACCCAGCTTTTTGATTATACAAAGTACAGAAAGAATACCTTTTTTGAAGATGGGTTTGCAGCCCATGTAGGGACAGCAGATCCTTTTTGTCCTGATCTGTCAGCACATCTCCACCAGGCATTAAAAGAAGGAGGAGCAGCAGTTCATAACCACGGAGCATTTATTATCATCGAGGGACCTCGTTTTTCTACCCGTTCAGAATCGAATACATTCCGTTCCTGGGGTATGGACATCATTGGCATGACCAGCGCTCCAGAAGCTTTCCTGGCCAGGGAAGCTGAACTCTGCTATGCATCTATCGCACACATAACTGATTATGATGTCTGGCATTCCAGAGAAGAAACTGTCTCTGTGGAGATGGTATTAAAAATCATCTCCCGAAATACAACCAATATCAAGGAGGCGATCTCCGCCCTGGCAATTTCTGCTCCACCTGACGAGCGTTCCTGTGGCTGCCTATCGGCCCTGGAGACTGCCCTTATAACCAATCCTGAGGTTATCCCTGCTAAAACCCGGGCGAAACTGGACCTATTGGTTTCAAAATATCTGGAGGAAAAATCATCATGAAAGAAATAACCATTCCAATCTCACCCGATACAATCAAAAGTTTACATACCGGTGATACAGTCGCCCTCAGCGGCATAATGGCAACCGGAAGAGATACGGTTCATAAATGGATGATTGATACTTTCATCCGAAAAACCAGGAAACCAGAAGATGATGATCTGGAAGTATACGAAAAAATAAAACCCATTTTTAAGGAAAGCATTATTTATCACTGCGGTCCCATTGTATCTGGAGTGGATACCGGGGAATATAGATTTGTTGCTGCCGGACCCACTACCAGTATCCGGGAAGAACCTTATCAAAGTGAGGTGTTACACCATTTTGATATGCGGGGTGTGATCGGTAAAGGCGGAATGGGTGCAAATACCTTAAAGGCCTGCCATGACGTCCCGGCAGCCTATTTCCATGCGATTGGAGGAGCCGCGACCCTGATTGCCGAATCAGTGGAAGAGGTACTTGGTGTTTATAAGATGTCCTTTGGTGTTCCAGAAGCAATCTGGGTTCTTAGAGTAAAGGATTTCCCGGTTGTGGTCACCATGGATTCCCATGGAGTCAGCATTCACGATGAGGTGGAAACGGAGTCCAAGAAGAAACTTCAAGATTTATTAAATGAGTAAGTTGAAAGCACTAAGCAGTAAATAGATTTTATCTAGAGAAGAAAGGCATCCAAGATACCCCGAGTTGACTCTGCGCGAAGCGAGGAATAGCTGGAGGGATATCAAAGGGTGTTTTTCTATTCATGGAGCAGGTGCGAAACAGGTTTATTATTCCCGGAAAAAACAAAACTCGCGTTTTGGTATCTTCTGCCCTGAATGGATTCCAAGTTCAGCAAAGCTATCCCCTGAAAAAACCAGGTTGCTACATTATCAGTCTCAATCTTCAGTAAGAACTATCCTCCCACCCTCATCAGGGAAAGTAGATAATAAAAAAATGTCCTGTATAAATGGGACCTATCGGAGGATATCTTTATGAGTGATATTAACAAAGGGATTATTGAGGAATTCCGGGCAAACGGCGGTGTAGTTGGGGGCCATTTTGAGGGGATGGATCTGCTCCTGGTGCATACCACCGGCGCCAAGAGCGGGCTGGAGCGGATTAATCCAGTAGCTCAAATTTCGGATGGAGATCGGTATGTGATTATTGCCTCCAAAGGCGGCGCACCTACAAATCCCGACTTGTACTATAACTTGAAAGCCAATCCAGAAGTCACGATTGAAGTTGGAACTCAAAAGTTTTCCGCCCGGGCAGCCATAACCGAGGAACCTGAGCGCTCTGAACTTTTTGAGAAAATGGCATCCCAATATCCGGGTTTTGAAGATTATAAGGAAAAAACCAAACGGGTTATCCCGGTAATTACCTTAACCAGGCAGTAAAAGAAAAATTTTCAGTCTGGCTGGGGAATTACCAGCTCAATCCAATGGAGAGGGAGATAAAGCCCATCAAGGGTGCTAATTTTTTGCAGAGATCCAGGTAATAATCCAAAAAGTCGTCCTGTAAAACGATGTCTTCTGACAATTCCAGGGAGCCGATAAAATCTTTCCGTTTTAAATCCTGGATAAGCGGATGGTCCGGATCATATCCGCGCGGCGGTCTTTTAAGTGAATCCCCTTCCAGGCTGAATGTGGAAGTGAAGGTTTTATTACCGGTTATTTCCCGCCATTCACCCGGTTTTGCATCAATTCTGGATCGTATTTTGCTTACCGTTTCCCCATCCGGCTTCCAGATTCCAGCTCCCATGAATACACTTCCCGGCTCAAGATGCAAGTAATAACCCGGGGCGTGCACATCTTTCCCTCTCTCGTGACGAAAGTGAAGGGCTGCTGCTGTTTTATAAGGGGTTTTATCTTTGCTGAAGCGCAGATCCCGGTAAATGCGGAACATTGAACCTCCGGTTGCCCGAGGGATGGCTGCAATATGGGGGGATATTTCCGGGACCCGGTCCGCAAATTCTGCAATGAATAACAGCAGCGGATCTTTAACATCCTTCTCATAACGAGATTTATTGTCTTGAAACCAGTCCCGATTATTGTTACTTTTTAATTCCCCTAAAAAGTCGAATAAAGCTGGGGTAAATACCATTGAATTCCTCCTTACTCAAAACACACCATTAATATTTCTTAACTATAAATAACCCAATATTCCTTTTTATATCATCAAAACCTTCAAGTGACTTACAAAAATGAGAGGGTGCTCTCCAGTTGTCTCTTTTTTTGTACATGATGGTATAAATTAATCTATGATGGAATTGATCCAAAAACTTAAACCTGGAGTTCCTAAATTTTGGCTGCTGCTGATCGCGGGAGTGATGTGGACCGGGGTAGGCTATTTCCTGATCTCCCTGGCTGTTGGATGGATCTTTATTCCAGCAGTAACTTCGCCCTGGATTTATTGGATTCCCGGATTGATCCTGGCCCTGATCATATATCATTTCAGTTTTTCCAAACTAGCAAAAAAGAACAGCCTCAGGATCCAAAATATCCCTGCTGAAGAACCTTGCATTTTTGCCTTCCAGGAGTGGCATAGTTATCCCCTGGTTCTATTCATGATCGGATTGGGAATTACTTTGAGAAATATCACTCCCATTCCAAAACCCTTGTTGGGCATTATGTATCTTGGCATTGGCGGCGGTCTTGGACTTTCCAGCCTGGTTTATTATATATCCCTCGGGAAACACGGGGGAAAAAATAAATTGTCCCGTACCTAATTTCTGATTTTGGCGTCGTAGATATGATGATGAAAATCACGGATCCAAGAAAACTCTTAGAGAAAGCCCGCAGCTTCGATCAGGAAGCCCTGGGGAAAATCTATGACCTGTATAGTGATGCTTTATATGCATACGCATATAAACACGTCGGGGATCCCCAGCTCGCAGAAGACCTGGTTGCTGAAGCATTTCAACGATTTTTGAAGGCGTTAAAAAGCGGTGGTGGACCGACAGATCACCTGCAGGCGTATTTGTACCGCATCACCCACAATCTGATCACCGATACCTACCGCAGGGAACCACCCCCACCCTTGGAACTCCAGGAAGATCGAATATCACAGGAAGACCAGGGACCCGCCGAGATTGTATCTGAAATGCAGGAAGCAGATCTTGTTCGCCGGGCTCTACGCTTAATAACACCTGAGCAGCGCCAGGTAATTGTGCTTAGATTCCTGGAAGGATGGAGTACCACGGAAATCGCCCAGAAAATGGAAAAATCTAT
>JAZFRV010000151.1:0-8218 GCA_036445875.1 Anaerolineales bacterium | reverse complement strand
TCCATATGGGTCGGTTTGATAGAGATCTATTGAGGTTAATAAAACTTCCATCTGGACATCCTGATCTGCATCCTCTAATCCCTCAACGTATTTTTTACAGAATTCGAAAGCTTCTTCAGGATTTTCTACCGTGTATTGGATTCCCTTCAGTGTTGCCGAGACCATTCTTCGCACCAGGTCAGGATTTTCAGATATGGTTTTTTCATTGGTGATAAGTCCATTCGATACCAGATCCAAATAATCTGCCACCAGGATCAGGTTAAGGTCATAACCCTGGGCAGAAAGCTGCACTGGTTCGTTAGCCAGGTAACCTACAATTGCGTCACTGGTTCCAGTCGCTAATATTTCCACCTGGTTAAACCCTACCGACTCCAGAGTTAAATCACTTTCAGCAATGTTTACTTCCCCCATGAGTGCTCTTAAACCTACATAATTTGCTCCAAACAATCCCGGAAGGGCAACTCGTTTCCCAGCTAAATCTTCAGGGATTAGGATATTTTGTTCTGTTCTGGAAATTACTACGACAGGGTATTTTTCATACCAGGCCATAACATATACAATGGGTAATCCTTCTGCGCGGGCAATAGGAACCTGTTCTCCGGACACAACAGAGAAATGGAGTTCTTCAGCCCCGACCAGTGCCACCCCGTCTGTTTCGTATGAATAATCGAACTCGAGTTCAATGCCTGCTTCGATGAAAAATCCTTTTTCCAATGCAGTATAAAATGGGGCATACTGCACATTCGGGATATATCCCATTGGCAGCCGGATGTGAGTAAGCTCACTGGAGGCCTGTTGAACCGGTGTTCCCTCACTACAGGCAGTTATCATTAAGACTAACAAGATTAATAATAGTCCAATTTTCTTTTTCATCTAAATTCTCCCCATAATTATTTATTGACCGTTATTCTCTTTTTGCCAGGAAAGCAGCCGGCTTTCCAGAAACACAACCGATCCATACAATCCTAAAGCCAGAACAACCAGTGTAAATACTGCAACGAATACCAGCGAAGTATCATATAATCCCCGGCCGACACTAACTAAAAATCCCAATCCTTTGTCCGCTCCCACAAATTCACCCACCACAGCGCCGATTACTGCCAAAGTAGCGCCTATTCTTAATCCCCCTAGAAAAACAGGCAAAGCAGCGGGAATTTCGAGTTTATATATCCGCTGCCAGGGATTAGCCTGGAGCGATTTCAATAGATCATAAAGTTCCTTGGGAACTGATCTTAAACCCACAATAGTATTCACCAGGACAGGGAAAAAGACAATTAATGCACTCGTGAGAATTTTCGATAGGATGCCGGGTCCAAGCCAAATCACCAATAATGGCGCGATAGCCACTATGGGAATGGATTGACTGGCAACAATATATGGAGATAATACCCGCTCGACCAATCGTGATTTTGCCAGGAAGTATCCAGTAATAATGGCAGCGCTCACCCCAAGGGTTAACCCAAGCAACACCTCCTGGAGTGTTATTAGTGTATGGAATAATAATGACCCATCTCTGGTAACAGAGAGAAATTTTTCCCAAACATCAAATGGAGTGGGAAAAATAAATGAAGGAATATCACTTAGACTTGTAAAGCTTTGCCACAGGGCTAAACCCACCAATCCAGAGAGAAGAATAAACCCAATCTTTTTAATAAGTTCCCAAGGACTTATCATAAATAAAATCTTTCCTTAACTAAAAACCCGCCGTGGATGGCGGGGCGTCTAAAAAAGTTAATGGTAATCTGAAAAAAAATCCCGAAAGCAATTGAGCTTTCGGGGTTATCAGAATACCAGGCAGGTTAACATCAACCTTGTGTACCTTCTTCTATCCGGACTATACCGTCGGCCCCGGAGTTTCACCGGATCCTGCACCAAAACAGGCGCTCGCGGGCTGTACCGCCGATTGGGAATTGCTTTCGCTCACCCTGCCCCGAAGGTTTATATTCAATTTTCAAAACAGAGTATACTACCCTATCTTTTGGGCGTCAACTCAAGGGACCTCAGATCTTTATTAATTCCGGAAAACTCATTTATCCCTTATTCTGCCTTATCTTCAATTTCTACTACGATGGTTGCATTGCTAACCAGGGCTGCAATCGCACCGATCGCTGCCAGCTGGGGAGCCACCAGCGCTCCAAGTACCCCAAACGTGAGAGGAATGTCAACCAAGGTATGATCAGATTTATCCTTGATGATGATCCGCCGGATGTTGCCCTCATGGACCAATTCCTTGATTTTATCAACCAGGGCTTCACCGCTAACTTTAAACTCTTCTCGCCGAACCTGTTCTTCACTCATGCTTTTCTCCTCTTATTCTGAGTTAAAAGTGGATCTATTATCAATTTAGAAATAGCATAACACAGGAAAGAACATCCAGTGGAAAATCCCACCTGATTCATTCCTGGATTCCCATCATCTAGACGAAACCCTTTTCACATGATATACTGCTCTCGATCCCGCATTGTTGCGGGTCAAATTTTGTATTACACACGTTTCTCGACCTGACGGTGCGTGCCAGAGATCAATCTCTGGTGCCGGAAGGAAAGACAGAAACGGAGGCTAAACGCAAGGAGACGAATATGCCTATTGTATCGATGAAAGAACTATTGGAAAGCGGTGTACATTTCGGTCATCGAACCCAGAAATGGAATCCGTACATGGAGGAGTATATCTTTGCTGCCAGGAATGATATTCACATCATTGACCTCCAGCAAACTGTACAGGCTCTGGAAGAAGCCTACGAAGTGGTTCGTGATACTGTTGCCAGCGGTGGATCAGTACTGTTTGTAGGTACCAAACGTCAAGCTCAAGACATTATTAAGAAAAATGCCGAGCAAGTAGGTATGCCCTACGTGATTGGTCGCTGGTTGGGCGGGACACTGACCAATTGGCAAACTATCCGGGAACGAATCCACGAACTTGAACGTCTGGAAGGCATGCGCGACCGAGGAGAATTTGAACTCTGGACAAAAAAAGAAGCCTTGGGAATGACCCGGGAAATTGAACGTCTGGAAAGCCGCTTGGGCGGAATCCGTGAAATGGATGGACTCCCCAGATTATTATTTGCGGTTGATGTATCCCGAGAAGAAATTCCCGTTCATGAAGCAAACTTACTAAAAATTCCGGTTGTGGCGATGGTTGATACCAACTGCAGCCCCAAGAATATTGATTATGTTATTCCTGCCAACGATGATGCGATCCGGGGCATTCAATTGATTGTCTCAACCATCGCACAAGCAGTCAGTGATGGCATCAATATGCGGAAGGACTACGAAGCGGATCTGGAAGCGGCTGAAGCAGAAGCCCAGCTGCCGGAAGAACTTCGTGACGAGTTGAGCGATGAGGATCTGCTCGGCGAATCCACCTTGGCAAAAATAAAAGAAGATGAACCCGAGGTGGTAGAAGAAACCGATGCTGACAGTCCTCCCGTTGAAGAAAGTGAAGAAGAAGATTCTAAGAAGGCATAAAACCAATGGAAATATCTATAGAATCAATCAAAAAATTGCGGGACGCGACTGGATCCGGGATTCTGGATGTAAAGGAAGCGCTTCAGAACTCTGACGGCGATTTTGATAAAGCCGTTGATTACCTGCGCCAAAAAGGGTTGGCAAAAGCTGCCAAACGATCTGACCGGGATGCTTCCGAGGGTGTAGTTGAATTGTACTCCCATGGAGATAGCCGGGTTGGGGTAATGGTTGAAATCAATTGTGAAACCGATTTTGTTGCCCGATCAGAGGATTTCAGGGTATTTGCACATGAAGTCGCCTTGCAAATTGCCGCAGCAGCCCCCCGCTGGGTTAAAGAAGACCAGATTCCTGATGATGTGATCGAACACGAGAAGGAAATTGCCCGTACTCGTTATAAAGAGGAAGGCAAACCGGATAACATCATTGATAAAATCCTGGAGGGCATGGTCGACAAATTCAAAGCAGAAAACTGTCTGCTATTACAGGCATACATCCGTGATGAAGAGCTCACCATTCAGGAGCTTCTACACGAAAAGATCGCTTCAATAGGCGAAAATATTGTCATTCGCCGTTTTGAGAGATGGGAACGTGGCGAGAGCATTGACTAAAAGATAAAAGGCCAACCAGCAGGTTGGCTTTTTTCTTATATAATATAGAACAAAAGAATTGATGGGCAAGGATTATCTATGAACAAAAACCCTGTATATAATCGCATCCTGCTAAAAATTGGCGGTGAAGCTCTGGCAGGTCCAGATGGACTAGGAATTGACCCGATTCGGGTAGAAGATCTTGCTGAGCATCTCCAATCTGTATACGACTTAGGGGTCGAAATTGCCATAGTGATTGGTGCCGGCAACCTTTGGAGGGGACGGCAGGGTCTAGATCGAGGGATGGACCGGGCTACAGCAGATTATATGGGCATGCTGGGAACGGTCATGAATGCCATGGCATTGATGGATGCGCTAGAACGCCAGGGAATTGTCACCCGGGTACAATCAGCAATTGAAATGAGGGCTGTTGCAGAGCCATATATCCGGCGACGAGCAATCCGGCATCTTGAAAAAGAACGTGTGGTTATCTTTGGCGCCGGGACGGGTAATCCCTATTTTTCTACGGACACCGCAGCCGCTCTGCGTGCGATGGAAATCGGAGCAGATGTTTTAATCAAAGCTACTAAAGTTGATGGTGTTTACGACTCCGATCCCGAGAAAAACCCCGATGCAGAATTATTTGATTACCTAACTTATTTAGAGGCGATAAACCGCCGGCTGGAGGTAATGGATACCACAGCTTTATCCCTCTGTATGGATAATAAACTCCCCATCCTGGTTCTTAATTTGTGGGATCACGATGCTTTGGAAAAAGGGTTGCTGGGAGAAAAAGTAGGCACACTGGTATCTGAAAATCCGCGCTAATTTCCCATTTTTGCTGGTAATGTTTTGATACAAGGTTGATAAGTCTTTGATTATTTTCAAAGGTTCCAGTTTGTGTACCTCGGTTAACTTTTTATTAGGTTTGGATAGAGGCTGGATTTCATTAGATTTATTCCGATTTGATCCCTGGTAGAAAGTTTACCTTTATCAACAAAGATTAATCGAGTATAGTATTAAGTAAAGCTGACACATCAGTGTTTTTTGTGTAAAATCGAATAAAATCACTTTATAACTAAGATTTGTGTCGGAGGTATAAATGCTTAATGATGTTTATCAAGAAACTGAAGAACGGATGGAAAAAGCAATTGCTGCCTTAACACAAGAATTAAATTCTATTCGGACTGGCCGCGCTAATCCATCATTGGTAGAACTGCTGCCTATTGAGTATTATGGAACACAAACTCCGCTTCAAGAATTAGCCAGTATCAGCATACCCGAATCCCGTTCTTTTCTTATTCGGCCTTATGACCCCTCATCATTAAAGAATATTGAAAAAGCCATCCTGACCTCAGATCTGGGATTGAATCCAAATAATGACGGAGAGAATATTCGACTCGTCCTGCCGACTCCTACAGAGGAAAGACGACTGGAACTCGTAAAGATACTGGGCATAAAAGCTGAAGATGCCCGGATTTCCATTCGTAATATCCGTCGGGAAAGTATCCGCAATTTACGTGATTTTGAAGAGGAAAAAATAATCACGGAGGATGACCAGCATCGTGGAGAGGATAAAGTCCAGGAAATTACTGACAACTTTATCAAGAATATTGACAGTATCTGCGAAAGAAAAGAAAAAGAAATCATGGAAGTGTAATTCATAAAGAAGATCAACGATCTTTATCAAATCTGTCTTGACTAGAATCAAAATCAAGATTGATTACCCACAAAAGTAAGACATGCTCTTCCATGGATAACAAAACTTTGGAACCACTTCAGAAAATACCCGACCACATCGCAATTATCATGGATGGGAATGGCCGTTGGGCCCTGGAAAGAGGTCTTCCCCGCCTTTCAGGTCATAAAGCGGGAACCGAAAACCTGCGTGAGGTAATCGAAGCTTGTGCGGAATTCGGGATTAAATATCTCACTATCTACGCCTTTTCTACAGAGAATTGGAATCGTCCGGAAGAAGAAATCCAGGGGCTGATGGGAATTTTTCGAACTATGCTGGACAGGGAATTAAATAACTTACATAAAAATGGAGTACAGCTAAGGCATATCGGGCGGTTGGATGGAATCGATAAAAGATTACAACAGAAAATCCAGGAAGCCATTAAGTTAACCCAAGGAAACCAGACGCTCATTCTGAATGTGGCCTTTAATTACGGGGGGAGAGATGAAATTCTCCAGGCAATAAAAGAAATAGTCTTAAATGGTGAAAATATCGAGGATCTTGATGACAATCTGTTTTCAAAGTATCTTTTCACCGCAGGATCTCCTGACCCAGATTTAATTATCCGAACATCAGGAGAGTTCAGAATCAGCAACTTCTTAATTTGGCAAGGGGCCTACGCTGAATGGTATTTTACGCCCACTTATTGGCCTGATTTTAATAAAGAAGAACTCTACCAGGCACTGCTGGCTTATAATGAGCGGGACCGGCGATACGGAAAAGTCAAACAAGCAAAGGGAAAATAAGCGCTTATGGTCCAAAGAATAATTGTCACTGCAATCATCGCTCCTCTCGCAATCCTGTTTATGTACCTTGGTGGTTTAGCATACCAGGGTTTCATAACCCTCCTGCTGGCGGTTGCAGCCTGGGAGTATATAAAATTGTTGAGGAAAATTGATCTTAACCCGGCGGTTTTTTTAGTCGTGGCAGGTGTAATTCTCTTATCATTGAGTCGGTCATTTTTTGGATTTTCCTACAATTCCATCCTCCTGACAATATTTTTACTTGGAGCGGCAGCCTATTATATTTTCCAACATGAACAAGATGCAGGAAAACCAGCAGTTGATTTTGGCGCCAGCCTTAGTGTCCTGTTTTACATCGGAATTTTAGGACCCTATCTAATCTCCCTCAGGATGCTGCCAAATGGCATGTGGTGGACTTTCCTGATCTTGCCAGTTGTCTGGATCGCAGATTCTTTTGCATACCTGGTCGGAACATATTTCGGAAAACATAAACTTGCTCCAAAAACCAGTCCCAATAAAACCTGGGAAGGTTATTTTGGTGGAATAGTAGGAGGGGTTTTGGGTGGTATTGGTTTATCCTCCCTCTATCAAGGCGTTTTTGGAGCCGGGATAGATATCACTCTTCTTGAAGCTGCTATCATCGCCTTAATTATAAGCGCAGCTATCCCCTTGGGGGATTTAACCGAAAGTATGATCAAAAGACAGGCATCCACCAAAGATTCTGGTACCCTGTTTCCTGGTCACGGGGGAATCTTTGACAGACTTGATTCCCAATTCTGGGCTGCCCCGATCGGTTATTACCTGATCCTTCATATATTCCTATAGTGAGGCACCTATGAATTCTCAAATACCAACCCGAAACCTGGCTCTAGAACTCGTCCGGGTAACAGAAGCTGCAGCTTTATCGGCAGGACGGTTCATGGGCCGTGGTGATAAGATCATTGCCGACAAGGCAGCAGTAGATGCCATGCGCCTGGTACTTAATTCCATCGACATGGATGCGTTGATTGTGATCGGTGAGGGGGAAAAGGATGAAGCACCTATGTTATTTAATGGGGAGAAGGTGGGAACGGGAAAACCGCCCCTGGTAGATCTCGCTGTTGATCCCATTGATGGTACTCGGCCGCTAGCAAACGGATTTCTAAATTCTATAGCAACCGTGGCAATTGCCCCCCGGGACACCATGTTTGACCCGGGTCCTTTTGTCTATATGGATAAAATTGCGGTTGGTCCCAAGGCGAAAGGGCTGATTGATATTGAAGCGCCACTAAAAGAGAATCTTAATAAGATTGCTCTCTCAGAGGACAAAGCCATTAATGACATTACTGTTGTGGTCCTTCAGCGTCCCAGACATGATGAGCTCATCCAAGAAATCCGGGAAATCGGAGCCCGGATCAGATTAATCCCGGATGGAGATGTCGCCGGTGCCCTTATGACTTGCCTTCCAGAATCAGGTATTGACGCGCTGTTAGGAGTCGGGGGAACACCGGAAGGAGTTCTGGCTGCTTGTGCGATCAGAGCTATGGGCGGAGAATTACAAGGAAAACTGTATGTCATAAATCAATAGGAAAAAAAGCTGGGTCTAAAAATGGGGTATTCCCTCGACAAAGTTATTACGATGGATGACCTGGTATCCTCAAATGATGTATTCTTTGCTGCAACGGGAATCACCGATGGAGAATT
>JAZFRV010000150.1:0-2355 GCA_036445875.1 Anaerolineales bacterium | reverse complement strand
GGTATGGTTGCTTCATTAGGGATGATTGCTTGCGGGATCGGTGTACTGTTCACTACGGTGTATTCATTTGCTATCAACGGCCATCTTTGGGGACAGGCTTATAACGTCAGTGGATCTGGTACAGCATTAGATTCGGCCGAACCCGTGCCCGCCGCCGACTGATAAATAGTTGAATTAACATAAAAAGCGGTGCTTATCAGAAGCACCGCTTTTAATTTTAATTTGTTGCTCAAGTATTCTTTAATGATTTCGAAGAGTGGAATTAATTTGCCTTGCTAGCGAATTCAAAACCCTTGTCCAAGGCCGAAAAGTTCATCGGTAGGGTCTTTTTATGCCTATCCGGGATATGTTCCTCAAGGGCTTTTTTCACTGCATCGAGCGGCAGAATCGGTTTTAAGGCAATCAATGCGCCAATCATGATCATATTAATCAGACGGGACATGCCAATTTTCTCGGCGATTTCATTGGCTGGGATCAATAAGGATACGATATCCTTCCGCTTTATCTCCCGGTTAAACAGGGATGAATTTGCGATCAAAACTCCGCCTTGAGGCATTATTTTTTCATACTTATCCACCGATGGCAGATTCAGCGCCAGAACAACATCAGGAATTCTGACCAGGGGGGAACCGATTTCTTTTTCAGAGACAATCACTGTACAATTGGCAGTACCGCCCCTCATTTCGGGACCATAAGAGGGAATCCAAGTGATTTCAAGCCCGCTATCCATTGCCGCGTAAGCTAGAACCTGGCCGGAGAAGAGGGTTCCCTGACCGCCAAATCCGGAAATAATGATACTGGTTTCATCCATACCAAAAAACTCCTTATACTTTCAGTGATTCCAGAGTAGGGGAGACTTTATAGTCTCCTAGGGGAAAGACCGGGACCATTTCATCAGCAATAAATTCCAAAGCATCCTGAGCGGATACTTTCCAATTTGTTGGACAGGAGGAGAGCAGTTCCACTATAGAAAATCCCAATCCCCGTTCCTGCGCTTCAAAGGCCAACCGGATGGCTTTTTTCGATTTCCTGATATTCGCTGCATCATGCAAACTTCGCCTGACAGAATAACCAGTTCCATCTATTGTGGCTAGAATTTCTGCCATATGAACCGGGGATCCAGCCATTTCAATGTCCTTGCCGAAGGGGGATGATGTGGTTTTCATACCAGGAAGAGTGGTGGGTGCCATTTGCCCGCCAGTCATGCCGAAAATGGCGTTGTTGATAAATATTACGGTAATATTTTCTCCCCGGATTGCTGCATGCATAATTTCTGCCATACCAATAGAGGCCAAATCGCCATCACCTTGATAGGTAAAGATAGTATTTTCCGGAAGAACTCGCTTAATTCCGGTTGCCATGGCTGGCGCCCGGCCGTGAGCGGCTTCGACAAAATCCATTTTAAAGTATCTGTACGCAAACACCGAGCAGCCTACCGGGGCGACACCGATGGTTTTTTCTCGTAACCCCATTTCGTCGATAACTTCTGCGATCAGGCGGTGGGCTGTACCGTGAGTGCAGCCAGGACAATAATGGGTGTGAATATCTGTGAAGGCTTCCGGTCGCTGGTGGATAACTTCTGCTGTTGTTGAAACCATTATTTTTCTCCTGCTATCATTTGTTCCAGGCGGGGAATCCATTCATCTCGCGGATCTTTTTGAGATGGTCCCTTATTTTGGGAAACACGCCTGATTTCTTCCAGTATTTCATCCGGCAGGGGAGTGACACCACCCATCCGGCCATAAAATTCTACTGGAATATTGCCCTGGACAATCTTCATAATGTCGTCCAGCATCATTCCAGAATTCATCTCTACCACTAATATTCTTTTAACCTGCTTGGAAAGTTCGATCAGCCGATCCTGTGGGAAGGGGGCAAGGGTTATCGGCCGCAGTAATCCTGCCTTAATTCCCTCATCCCGCGCTTCACGAATTGCAGAAGATGCCACTCGTCCGGCTGTTCCAAAAGCAATCACTAAAATTTCGGCATCATCCACTTCGTATTCGTTATAAAGAACTTCATTTTTTTCGATCTCTTTCCAGCGTTTCAGCAGACGAAGGTTTGTAACTTCTTCATCTTCTTGATTTATATAGATCGATGTCAGTTTATTGGGTTCCCGACCTTTTGCTCCCTAAACCGCCCAATCCGGGACTTCTGTGGATAGTTCCTTCATTGGGGGAAGTTCAGCCGGTTCCATCATTTGCCCCATATTGCCATCTACAATCACGTGAACTATGGAACGATATTTCTCAGCCAGGTCAAGCGCCAGAGCGATATAGTCAATGGCTTCCTGGACACTTGCCGGCGCGATAACGATCGGGAAGTAATCTCCGTGTCCACCACCTTTCACCATCT
>JAZFRV010000149.1:0-16692 GCA_036445875.1 Anaerolineales bacterium | reverse complement strand
GCCTGAAAGTTTTTGTCCGGTCGGGCTTTGGCAAACTTGGATACCCCTCCGGATATTGCATAGACAGGCCTCATAAATCCACACTCCCTTCGTCATCAAGACGGATAGAAAGCAATACTACACGATTGATAAAAACGGCGGTTGTCGGAATTCTTCGTGCGAATTTGTTTTAATCTATTTAAAACTGATAAGTTTGGAACCGATTAGTGAAAGTGTGAAATCCTGCTGATTTTCCCTTCAAAATACAGATAGGATCTCAGGAAAATAAGTAAGATTTGTTTCCCCAGGAAACAAATTATTGATCTATAACAACTTGCCAGAGCGTTTTATTCTGTGGTCTCTTTTGATTCAGAATCTTTTGATTGATCTGTTTTTGTTTCTTTTTCCTGGTCCGATTTTTGGGAAGAGGTTCCGGTCCAGGAGGATGTATTTATTAAATCCTTATTTCCGATACTAGGCAAGCTGTCTTTTGTCAGTTTCTTAATTTCGATTAATTCCTCAAGTTCAGCTTCCCTTATTAATCGTTGGGGCAAATGCTGGATTTCATTTACTCCCTGGCGAACATTCTGCCACCAGGATGAGTGGATAATAGACCGCATCAATTTCCCTAGTTTGCGGCCGGCTTCGATCATTCCCTCTGGTCCTAAAACCAGAATTCCTATTATTAGAACAAAGATGATTTCGAGTGGACCAATCCCAAAGATATTCATAATAATTAATTTGTTTCTTGAGATTGAATTTGACGAAAGGATTGAGCGATTTCATGTTGGCGGTCTGCCAGACTTCCCAATACTCCGTTTACAAATCTAGGGGCGCTGTCAGACCCATAGATTTTTGCTAGCTCAACCGCTTCATTGATCGCAACTTTCAGGGGAGTGTCATCAGCAACTGCAAATTCCCAGAGGGCAACTCGGATGATATTTCGATCAATAATGGCTACTTGATCTAGGGGCCAATCAGGAGCATGCTCGGCGATGAAATTATCTAATTCCTGCCGTATTGGCCACACACCCAGGACAATCGTACGGAAAAATTGCACCAGATCGTCATTTAACACAGAATCGGCAATACGTTCCTTAATAACAACACCAACCGGGTGATTGGTGACGTCCAACTCATACAATGCTTGAAGGGCTATACCACGGGCCCTGGTTCGATCCTTCATACTTCCTAGGCCTCGAGAGATTGACTGTTCTGGTAATCAATATCCTCGATGTGCACATTGATCGTTCCTACATCCATGCCAACCATTTTGGAAATGGCTTCGGATACCTCGTCCTGGACTTTTTTACTCGTTTCGCGGATAAGGGCCTTATCAGTAAGAATCAAGTGTAAATCCGCATAAACTCGACGATCTTCCTTAACTGTGATTTCAACTCCATCTTCGCGATTGCGGCTGAATAAAGTATTCACACTGCTGGGGATTTGCGCCAGGCGGCTGACACCATCTACCTGCAGCGCGGTCAATCTGATAATAGTTGCCAGGACTTCAGGGGCGATTGTTGTCCTTCCTGGGGGTCGTTCAGTTGTTGCCATAATTTACTCCCAAGTTAATTACTTTCAGCCTGCATTTGGACTTTTCCAATTATAACCTATTGGTGATTAAAACACAGACGGCCGTGGGAGTCACGGCCAGTCTGAAATTTTTCAAAATTGACAGTAAGGTATTATTTTGCTACAACTTCGCGGCCTCGATAGAAACCACAATGGGGGCAAACCCTGTGCGGAAGACGTTTCTCACCACAATTGCTGCACTGCACCAATTGCTTCGGTCTTAACGCATGATGGGCACGGCGGCGGTTCTTTCGTCCCCGGGAAATTCGTTGTTTTGGTAAAGGTGTCATATCATTAACTCCTGCATCTTCTCAACACGAATAATCGTGAAATTTCCTATATTATACAGCAGGTAGATTATACGGAGTGGCCGGCAATGTGTCAAGGTGATTGACCGGTTTCTTGCGAGCTGTTCCCCTGCCATTCTAGTCTCAAAAACAGAATCCGGCTAGAGAATTACCGGATCCAGGTGAGATGACGAGAGGAATAAATCTCCCAACAGAGGAATTTCCTGGGAACAGGAATCAGGGAGAAATCCCGGCGGAGCACCATATCCGGCATTGGTAAACATCCACCAGCGAAGGGTTTGTTCCTTAACACCCAGCGGTTGGAGAATGGTAAAAGCTGCCCGGCAAAGCAGTTCCGCATAGCGGTCAGTGTCTATCATCCCAGAATCTGGTCGTTCTGGAAGATCCCAGGCATATACGCCGGGTTTTCCCCGGGTGTAGAGAAACCGAACACGCTGTCCCGGGATCAGGGTTTTATCGATTTCTTGCAGTTGGGCAGCAGCCCGGGCTGCCGGGGAGAGAACTTTATATTCTTCCAGAGTTCTACTCAACTTCTGAGAAATCAGTAATTCCACTAGAGGAACTTTATGTTCCCTCAAAGCTGCCAGCCGAGCCTGCAGCAAGGAATGGATCCGCGGTAGTTGTTCTGACAGTTTTCCGGCATCCGGAGCGTCTGCAAGCAGATTGAGCAATTCCAATTGGATATTTTTTACCCAGCGGGAAGTATCATCACGGCGTATCTCAATTCCCCGCACCTTCCAGGTGCCATTTTTGAACAGGCCAAAATAGCGATTAGCCACAGGGACCCTGGGATCCGGACGCGAACTTAAAAAGGCAATCCAGCGGTAGATGCCATCCAGGCTGATCGGCAGCCCGGTACGGTCCAGGATCTCTTCCAGCAGGGGCTGAAAATCAGCCACCTGGGAAGCTCCTTCTTTTTGAACCCAGAGACCATCCACATACATGTGGAGGACCCGGTATCCCAGATCCTCAGCGGCTTCTTTTGCCCGCAGCAGCGCCTCCCGACCATAGGCAGTAACTGCTTCATGGGCTTCGATTCGTCCGAACCGGGCATTTTTATACCCCAGGTAGCCGAAGCAGGTCACAAGCAGCCATTTGTGAGCTGACGATCGGGCCTGGTAGGGTAGATAGCGAGTGTCTTTTGGATTCATTCCGGCTAAGGCTTGTTTGAGCTTAATTCTTTTTTCAAGCAGCGGCTGCAGTGTGTCAGGAACCAACCCGCGGTGGTCCTGATCAATAGTCATTTCCAGTTCAGGAACAAAAGTGCCATTTGCGCCACCTTTCCCGACGGTTTCCGGGGAGATATTAAAATGTTCCATAATGCTGGGATACATGGAAATGAAGTCAATTTCTGCCACCTGGGAATGCAGCCCGATCGTGGGTTGGTAGACCATACCTCCCCGGTCAGACTGGAGCAAGCTGAAAGCCGATTTTGGAAGTTCTACTTGCTGTTTATGCCAGGGAACCAGCACTCCCTGTCGCAAGGCAGTCAGGATTTGCATTGAGGAAATACCAGTGCCTGGAGAGACCCGGGCTGCGGTTTGAAGCCGCAGGCTGGTGACCCGAGCCATTTCGAATACCCCTTCCAGCCCATAATCGTGATACATAACGGTGTTTTCTGTAGAAATGTGGATTCTTCCGAACAGGCGTGCTTGAGGGCCGCGGTAAATCACTCCTCCGTAGGAATGGTAAAAGCGCTCTTCCCGGCGTTCGACACTGCGACCGTGGTCCCGGCTTAGAGGAAGTGTGATCTGGTGTTTTTCCATCAGTTGGTGAAGTTTATTGATCAGCCAGTTATCTCCCCAAACGGTAAGCAGTAGATCGGGGTCATAGCGGCGGAGCAGGGCCCGGAGTTTGATCAGTAATCCTCGTTCTTCCTTAAAAGGGAAACGGTACTCTTTCCCCTTCAGATGGACTTTAAGTTCGACTGGTTCCCTGTGATCTGGGTTGCAATCGGGAGCCAGTACCATCACCAGCAAAGGAACCGGTGGAGTATCGATCACCCAGGGCGACTCAAGAGTTTCCAGTGATTCAATTTCTCCCTCATCAGAGGTCAGCACCCGGCAGCGCGCCAGCGGGAAGACATGGGTCTGGGCTGCATAGCGGAGCGCAAGCGGGATGTCGACGTTGTAATAAGTAAAATCCGGAAAGCTTGTTTTCAGGTGGCGAAAGAGCTGCTCCTGCGCGCTGGGTGTTTCGGTCAGTATTTTCAGAACAGGCAAAGGCTGCTCCATAAATAGATCCTGCTGCTCAACGCGCGACAATTGAACAGGGATAGAGAAAGATTGTAAATGGCGCCACAAAAAACGCAGGTGATCGTTGTCGCCGTGAACGTAGAAAGCGGTTGGAAAGGCCTGGTGCAGCCGGTGGCGCCTAGTACCGTCTTCATCCAGCAGCCACAATATCACTCCCTGGTCAGGATCTGGATAGATGTCCAGCAGCCAACCGTGGAGTTCATTCCTGGATGACATGACGAAGTTCTGCGACCTCCCGCCTTAAACTGATGGTCTCTTTGTGTTCTTCCAGCAGCATGGACAATAAAAAGGTTTCAAATGGCAGCGCGTGAGAAGCGTAGGAGGCGGCGGAAAGGTGTTTTTGGGCTGAAGCAAACAGGTCGTCCAGCACACGCTGGTCGCTGCTCCGCAAGGCACGGCGGAAACGGGCAAAGGCGGCTCGTTCTTTAAGGAAAGTTTGAGTAATGGAAGATACGGTTCGTCCCATGAGGGCTCCTGTTAAAGTAATGAAGGTTGAACGGTGGGATGATGAGGCTCAAAAACCCAAACCCGGTCTGCGGTTTCCCTGATGCGGGCCAGGAAAGGCTCTTCTGTGGGTTGAGGGTGAAGTATCAGTAAAACCGGGCTGTGGCTGGCAGTTTTTTGCAGACAATACAGGCAGGTTTCCAACAGCCTGAGGCGTTCGGAAAGTGGTGCGTTCTCGTCCTGAAAGGTGGTGAGTAAATTCAGAACCAATGTTGGAGTTCTGCCAGGAGCGGGTTGTTCCAGCATAGTTGTCATTTGATAGCAGGTGAAGGCCCGCGCGACCTGGACCCGCTCCAGTGCTGTGTAGAACGGGAGATCTTTCCGCCTGAGTTCCCGGTTTAAGCTCAGGACATCGAAGCGGTTGCCACCATCCAGTACACGGACCGGATTGGTTTGCGCCAGTTCTGCAATAAAGGTGATGGCTGCTTTTCGCTGGAAAGCAGCAGGGGCGACCAGTAGCTGCAGCGTAGGGGAGTGGGGTACAATAATGAGTTCCATACTCCAACCTTATCAAGTTGGAGTGGGGAAGGCTATCGCCGTTTGGCTGAAATCAGGGATGAAAAAAGGGCTACCCAGAAGGTGGAGGATCGATCAAGTTGCCCACTGAGAAAAATCCCAATCAGCCAGGGTTTTCCGGAGCTCAAGTTTGCTGCGCAGACCGAATTTGCGTTTGGCATTGCGCAGATGGGTTTTAACAGTGGCAGGAGAGATGATCAGCTGATCTGCTATTTCCTTGTTGGTGTAGCTTAAGCAGGCTAGGGCGGTGATTTCTTTTTCGCGCGGAGTGAGAGATTGCCATGTATTTAAACTTTTGGTGGCTTCCTGGCGGTGCTGCAGGGCAAAACTTAACATCTTTTGGCCTACTTCATCCAGAGACTGTTTTTCCTCTTCAGCCAGGCGGGTCAAGGCCAGGCTCAGCGATTGGTCCAATTTGACAAACTGGGCTGGATACAATAGGTATTTGAGAGAATCTATCACACGAGTTGGGAACATAGCTGTCAGCCTGGTTAATATAGAACGTTTGTTCTATATTATACACAACGATACTTATCCTGACAAGGGGGTGTATTCAGTAAATGGCAAGTAATCTTCTGTTGTCATCCTGAGCTCTTCGACAAGACTTTCCTGAGTGGAATTGAGATTGTTATGGTTTTTCTTTATCACCCAGGGTCATAAGCAAATATGATTCAATGAATGGATCTAGATTTCCATCTAGAACGGCTTCAGTATTTCCGTCTTCGAAATTGGTTCTGTGATCTTTCACCATCTGATATGGATGAAGAACGTATGATCTGATTTGGCTTCCCCATTCAGCTTTTTGGTATTCTCCCCGCAATTCTTCTATTTTCTCTTTCCGTTTTTGTTGTTTTAATTCGGCTAAGCGCCCCTTTAATACTCGCATTGCCATCTCACGATTCTGGGTTTGAGAGCGCTCATTTTGACAGATGGCAACAATACCTGTGGGAATATGTGTGATGCGCACAGCGGTATCATTTTTTTGCACACTCTGTCCTCCCGCGCCGGCGGATCGGAAGGTGTCAATTCGCAGATCTTTTGAATTTATTGTTATGCTGCTGTCATCTTCTACTTGGGGAAGAATTTCTACCAAAATGAATGAGGTATGTCTTCTGTTGGAAGAATCAAAAGGGGATATTCTTACCAGTCGGTGAACGCCCTTTTCTGATCTGAGATACCCATAGGCATATGAACCACTGATGGAGATAGTGGTGCTTTTTATCCCTGCTTCTTCTCCGGGGGTTAAGTCAATAGTATCGGTTTCGAAGCCACGTTTTTCTGCCCAGCGCAAATACATCCGCTGAACCATTTCAGCCCAATCTTGAGCGTCGTTTCCACCTGCTCCGGCATGAATAGCTAATATTGCATCTCCCTGATCATAAGTGCCAGAGAGCATGGCATCAAATTCTCTTTTTTCGATCTCTGCCTGAATGAGCTCGACTTCAGCTTTTAGCTCTTCTTGGATGTTTTCATCATCCAGATCCGCTAGTTCTTGAACGTCTTTAAGCTGCTGCTCCAGGGTTTTCCACCCTTTGATCTCATTTTCAAGAGCAGAAAGAGTTTTCATTACCTTCCTGGCTCTATTTTGGTTATCCCAGAGATCAGATGCTTGCGATTCTACCCTCAGCTTTTCCAGTTTCTCTACTTTTTCAGGTACGTCAAAGACGCTCCAGCAGGTTCTGAATTTTTTGCTCACTTTCTTTGAGGATCGTATGTAAGGAATCCATGTTTATTCTCCAATAATCTTAATAATTGCTTTGTAATTTAGTCTGGCTGTTTTATTTGTCCAGGTTTTCACTAATCCAACTTTGATAGAGGGTAATTCCAACGGATAGGGCTAAATTCAGCGAATCAACTGCATCATGCTGAGGAATCCGGATACTGGTTCCGAACTGTAGGTATTCATCTCCTAATCCGCTGGATTCATCACCAAAAACCAGAGCATAGGGTGGTTGAAACTTAACTTCGGAGAGAGAAATTTTACCATTAGTCATCAAGGGGTATAGGGAATGATCCGGGTAAGAACCCCAATAATCAGTAAATTCCCGGAAGGATTTAATTCTGAGTTGGAATACGGCACCCATGGATGCCCGGACAACTTTTGGATCGAAAGCATCTGCGGCCGGCTCAATAAGAGCCAGGTCAAGCTTTTCAAAGCCCAGCATCGAACGCATGATAGTTCCCAGGTTCCCCATGCTGGATGGGTGAACAAGAACCAGATGGTTGGCCGATAGAGCAAGGTCCATGCTGTATTTTTGGAAAACACCTATCGCGTATGTATTTCCACGGGATGAGAGCTTATTTACCAGATTGTCATTATCTATGATTTCTATTTGTTGTTCCTGACATAAATTGCGAATCTTCTTTATACCCTGATTTTCCAACCCTTTTGAGTGCAGCAATACTGCCAGGACAGATCCAGGTCTGAAGGTTAAGAGTTCTAGAGTTGGATAGACTCCAAAACAATAAGAATGATCAAAATCTTTTTGATATCGTTTTAACTTCAAATTGAAAGACATATTAACCTGGGATCAATAATCCTTTTATGAATGCTTCTGGGTTGAAAGGCACCAGGTCCTCTGGCTGCTCTCCCAATCCGGTGAATAGTATTGGAACTCCTAGCTTCTCCTGGATGGAAAACACCATTCCACCTTTCGCTGATGAATCCAGTTTTGCCAGGATAATGCCATCCAGCGGGATAATATCTTGAAATGCTTCGGCTTGGTGGAGAGCATTTTGGCCGGTGGTTGCATCCATTACTAACCAGGTGGCATGAGGAGCTCCGGGAAGGGCTTTCCCGGCAACCCGGTGGACTTTTTTAAGTTCTTCCATCAGGTTGTACCTGGTATGAAGCCGCCCCGCAGTATCAATCAGGAGGATATCCTTTTTCCTCGCGATAGCTGCCTGAACACCGTCATAAACCACTGCCCCCGGATCGCCGTCTTGTTGTCCTGCTACAATGGGTATCCCCAATCTTTCTCCCCAAATCTGGATTTGTTCTACTGCTGCTGCCCGATAAGTATCGGCAGCTGCGAACAATACACTTAAACCTTCTTCCTGGAATTTCATCCCTAGTTTTGCCAGGGTTGTTGTTTTTCCTGATCCATTTACACCAACAATCAGGATTACCGATGGTTTGTGATCCCAGGCTATAATCGGGGGATTTGTCAGCCGGGATCGCAATTCCTGTGTAACCGTTTCCCGTAATTCTTCGGTTCGGATCAACCCTAATGAATTTACCTGGGTTTGGATGTTTTCCAATAGATCAAGACTGGTCTTCACGCCAATATCTGCCTGGATGAAAAGAGACTCCAATTCCTCCCAGGTATGCTCGGAAATTTCACTAGCTCCAAAGAAAGCTGCGATTTTTCCAAAGGTTGATTTCCTGGTTTGGGAAAGACCATTTCTCCACTTGCCAAGGGTGTTCTCCATCGTCTGAATTATATCATGTGGGTTTTTTGAAGTTCTGCCCGAAGGATGCAATTGCTGGAAATAAAATTGGTTGGGTAACCTACTTTTTTTAACAGCTTTTCAGGAGGGCCTGATCACCTGATAAAATCCTGTGGGGTATAATGGCTCCAGAACGAGGGTGAGGTTTTAAGATTTATTAGAGGTTGCCTTGATGAGAGATCAGACTAAAAAGATGATCAGCGTAAAAGTGTTGTTCTTTGCTTCTATACGATCCATTATAGGTCTGAAGGAAATTGAAGTCGAATTGACCGCCGGATCGACCATCAGGGATTTAAAGAAAACAATCACTGAGATGTATCCTCATGCTGGACCAACAATTGATTCAATGCTTGCTTCTGTAAATCGGATTTTTTCAGATGATGATACCTGCTTAATTGATCAGGCAGAGATTGCCTTTTTCCCACATATAACAGGTGGATAGAAATTTGAGGATCAATAGCTCAGAGATCAAAAAATCCCTAATATATTTGACTTGAGAACTGGATAAAATTTATTTTCCTATGATTACCTGTCGGGATTGCCACCAACCATATCCAGAGAACACATTACCTCATATCTGTTCAAGTTGCGGCGGGCTGTTTGGATTTCATGAAGGGCTAGAATATGACTCTGAAAAAGTAATCCCGGAGCTTCCCGGAATTTGGTCCTATCGGCATAGTTTTTCATTACCAGAAGAAGCCCCTCTAATCACTCTGGGAGAGGGGAATACTCCATTAATCTGGAGTGAAATATTTGGTAAAAAGGTTGGATTTAAACTCGAAAGTTTAAATCCAACTGGATCTTTTAAAGACCGGGGCACACCTGTTCTTTTGAGTTGGCTGGCAGCAATAGGTGTGACTGAAGCGGTAGAGGATTCCTCTGGTAATGCAGGAGCATCATTTGCAGCCTATGCTGCCAGGGCAGGGATTAAGGCCAGGATATTTATTCCAGCTTATGCTTCTGGACCAAAACGAGCTCAAATAGAGAGTTATGGCGCGGATGTTATTTCTGTTCCTGGGCCGAGATCAAAAGCTGCTGCTGCGGTTCTCCAGGAGGTTAATGATGGCGCGGTTTATGCCAGTCATGCCTATTTACCTCAAGGAACAGCTGGGATTGCCACCATCGCTTATGAGTTATTCCAGCAATTAGGAGGAATTCCGGGTACGATAGTTCTCCCTGTCGGACATGGCAGTCTGCTCCTGGGTGTGGCTTTGGGATTTCAAGCATTACAGAGGAATGGATTAATTGCTAAATTCCCGAAGATAATTGGAGTTCAAGCTGCGGAATGCGCCCCACTGTACAAAGCTTACCAAAACCAATCTTCTGAACCAAGCTCAATTGAAGAAGGCAAGACCATCGCTGAAGGTGTCCAGATTTCCGTGCCTTATCATGGCAGAGATGTTCTTCGGTTTGTTAAAGAAAGTGATGGTGGTTTTTTGGTGGTCGACGAAAGTGAAATTGTTGAGGGTCAAAAACAGCTTAACAAACTTGGCATTCATGTTGAGTTAACCTCTGCCCTGGTTTGGAATGCTCTGGAACAAATTCATCAGGAATTCCCAGAACCATTTGTTTGTATAATGACTGGTCATGGATTAAAGGGCGTTTGAACCGTTGCCTATCTGAGGGCATTGGGTATAATAAAATACTGTCGATCTCGATAGTGCCAGTACGTTGGAACTGATGGACCGCGAGGTTCTTAGATGAGGAATTTCGCTGACCCTGAGTTCCGGGAGCAAATCATGGGAAAGCCTCAGAGATGGGAGCAAAATGAATCTCCCTCTCAATTTAATCAACGAGTGGCATTGGGTTTTAAGAATTTAGCTTTACTCACCCGGGCATTAACCCATCGATCATTTTTAAACGAAAATCCAGACGCAGTAGAGGATAACGAGCGTTTAGAATTCCTCGGGGATGCAGTGCTGGATTTTATTGTTGGAGCCTGGCTTTACCACCATTATCCAGAAATGGCTGAAGGTGATTTAACCCTGGTCAGGACAGCATTGGTGCGCACAGAACAATTGGCAGAATTTGCACGGATGATAGATCTTGGAAGGGCTTTACGTTTAGGTCAGGGTGAAATTGCTTCTGGTGGGAGAACCAGGAATGCTTTATTATGTGCTGGTTTTGAGGCATTGATAGGAAGTTTTTACCTGGACCAGGGAATTAATGCTGTTGAGTTGTTTTTTGAACCCTACCTGGTGCAGGCTTTGGATGAGATCCTGATTGATGGGCATCCCCGTGATCCGAAGAGTCTGCTGCAGGAATGGTCCCAGGCGAGAGGATTAACAGCACCTGTTTATGAAACTGTAGCTGAGATTGGTCCAGATCATGAAAAAGTATTTGAGGTGAAAGTTAGTGTGGAAGGAATAATATCTGGCCGAGGAAAAGGCAATAGTAAAAGGGAAGCATCAAAGTTTGCGGCAAAAGATGCTCTAGATCAATTGGAAGAAAAGAATCAAGAGCCGGCAAAGGATGACTGAGAATTCATGCGATTGAAATCCATTGAGCTGAATGGTTTTAAAACATTTGCAACCAAGACGAATTTTGAATTCGCTAGTGAAATCACGGTTATCGTTGGACCGAATGGATCTGGCAAGTCAAATATAGCAGATGCCGTCCGATGGGTGTTAGGCGAACAATCCTACAAATTACTGCGCGGGAAAAAGACCCTGGATATGATCTATTCCGGATCAGATCAGCGGCCCCGGGCCGGAATGGCAGCAGCTACGATTGTTTTTGATAACAGTGAGGGGTGGCTTCCAATCGATTTTTCGGAAGTTTCGATCACCAGGAGGGCATTCAGAGACGGGAAAAATGAATATCAGATCAATGGTCAGCAGGTTTTGCTCCGGGATGTATATGAACTATTGGGTCAATCCGGGTTAGCAGATAGGACCTATACCATCATTGGGCAGGGGTTAGTAGATGCTGCCCTATCCTTAAAGGCAGAAGAGCGACGTATGCTTTTTGAGGAGGCAGCGGGAATTGGGTTGTATCGATCGAGAAAAGCGGAAGCGGAACGGAGATTGGAAAAAACCCATCGAAATCTGGATCGCGTTGAGGATATTCTTTCTGAATTAAGACCACGTCTGAAGAGCCTTCAGCGGCAAGCAGTTCGCGCGGAGCAGTTTGATCAGGTAAAAGCAGATCTAAGGGTTTTGCTTCGCGAGTGGTATGGATATCATTGGGCAAGAGTTCAAACGGATCTAAAAAAGGCAAAGACTCTGGATGATGGACAGCGGGAAAGTTTGGTAAAAGCCCGGAAAACCCAGGCAGAGTATGATCGCGAATTATCACAAAACCAGACCAAGGTTCAATCCCAGAGGTCCAGGTTAAATACTTGGCATCGGGAATTGGCTGAGCATCATGATAAAAAGGAAAAGATAAGTCGGGATCGCGCAGTAGCTGAAGAAAGAATCCGATCCTTTGATAAAAGATCCGAGGATCTTGAAATTGAAAAAGTGCGATTAGTTGAACAAGTAGAGATCACTCAGAAAAGACTTGAGCAATCAAAACAAGAAGCGGCAGCAGACCAAACGCGATTCAAAGATTCCCAGTTAAAAGCAGATCAAGCCAGATTGGACCTGGAGAGCAAACGAGAGCAAATGGTGGATCTTGAACTTGAATCTCACCAGGCTCGTGAGGAGCTTTCGAAATACTCTGAACAACAAATTCGATTGAAATCCCAACTATCCGACAGGCAGGATCAAAACCAGAGGAATAAAACCAGGCTCGAAACAGCAGAGGATCGAATTGAAACAGCTAAAGGGCAGTTCCAGAAAATTCAGGGTCAGTATCAAGCACTCAAGAAACAGCTTGACAAGGCTGCAGTTGAGAGAGGGAAAATAGAAGGGGAATTTGAGAGTGTTCAGACTGAGAAGGTGACGGGGGAAAAAATCCGTCAAGAATTAAACGACAAATTGTCAAAAACCCAAACCGAAGTCAGCCGGATTTCTGCAGAGTTAAATGTCCTTCAACAAGCAGAGCAAAAGCTGGCAGGATATGCTAACGGAGCAAAATTACTGCTCACTCAATCCCGGTCTGGCAAATTATCTGGTGCGCATGGGACGTTGAGTAATTTCCTCGATGTGCCGGAGGAATATGAAAAACCGATCGCTGCCGCCTTGGGAGAATATCTTGATGCGGTGATTCTTGAAAAAGAAACAGATTCCAACCAGGCATTAGACCTCCTTCTGAATGAGAAAACCAAGGGGGTTTTGTTACCAGTAAATAGGTTGATAACTCTCGATCGTCCGAACCTGGATAATAATATCCCGGGACTAATTGGGATTGCAGCAGATCTGGTAAATACACCACCAAAATTTCGACCGGTGATTGATTTGTTGCTGGGACGGGTTTTTATCATGAAGGACAAGAAAGATTTAAGCAGGGTTCTCCGAAACCAACCCCCTGGAACCAAAGCAGTAACGCTTATGGGTGAAGTTTTTTATTCAACCGGGCAAGTAATTGCCGGAAATGAAGGAACTCCCAGCATCCTTAGCCGATCTCGCCAGCGAAAAACCTGGGAAGATAAAATATCTTCCTCATCCATCCAAATAATAAAGTTGGAGGAACAGATCCAGCAAGTGGATCAAACGCTGGAAGGATTTAAGGATACTGAACGTGAATTACAGGTGGGAATCTCAAAGACGAAAAAGATCGAAGAATCAATTCAAGAGAATTTTAATCAGAGCTCCCTGGATAAAAATTCTGCAGAGCAGAAAGTTGAATGGGAAACAGCTCAGTATCAGGCGGTTGTTGATGAAGCCTCGGAGCGGGAAAATGATATTTCCCGGATATCTGAAGAACTAACAGATATTCAAGATGGCATCCTGCAGGCACAGGAATTGGTAACAAAGACCTCATCAGCTATTCGGGCTATCTCGTTGGATGAGGAAAGAGAACAGCTTTCATATTGGGAAACACAAACCGCGGTCGGAGAAAGAGCTGTGCATGATGTTGAAGAGAGACTTGGGGAAAGAGAGAATGCCTGGCAAGAAGCAAACAATCAAGTTCAACAAAACGATGATCGAGTCAATCAGTATCAGAGCCAATCAGCGGATTTAAGAGAAGAAACGAAATCACTGGAAATACAGGAATCTTCTCTTCAGGAGGAAATTTCTGAATTACGAAAATTGATTGATTCAACTGAAATAGAGTTAACTGAAGATGAAGTTGAGCAGAAGGAATTACAGGGCAAAGAAGCAAATGCGCGAAGAATTCTAAACCAGGCGGAGCGATCTTATGCCCAGGCAGATATTAACCTGACCCGAAACCGGGAAAAACTAGAATCAATTCAAGAGCGTATCAAAGATGATATCGGCCTGGTTGAGTTGGAATATAACAAAGATATATCAGGTCCGACTCCTCTACCATTGGAAGGCTATGTTGAGAAACTTCCAGTTGTAAAAGAAATATCTCGAGATCTGGGTTCTACTATCAGGGAACAAAGAGCACAGCTTCGGAGACTCGGCGCAATTAATCCCGAAGCCCAAAATGAATATCGCGAAGTAAATCAGCGGCATGACTTTTTATCTGAGCAGCTATCCGATTTAAGGAAAGCAGAAGCAGATCTCAAGGAAGTACTTGCTGAACTTGATGTTCTGATGGAACGGGAATTCAGGAAGACATTTACCGCTGTCGCCGGTGAATTCCGTGAGATCTTTACTCAGTTATTCGGGGGAGGGAAGGGGCAGTTAGTCTTGACAGAGCAAGATGATTTATCCGGGGTCGGTGTAGATATACAAGTCAAACTCCCGGGTCGCAGAACCCAGGGATTAACTCTTCTTTCCGGAGGAGAGCGAAGCCTGATCGCAGCAGCATTGATCTTTTCACTGTTAAAGATTTCACCTACACCTTTCTGTGTCCTGGATGAAGTGGATGCTATGTTGGATGAGTCAAATGTTGCTCGCTACAGGAAAATTCTACGGGAATTAAGCTCTGATACTCAATTCATTGTTATTACTCATAACCGCAACACTGTAGAAGTTGCTGATGTGATCTATGGCATCATCATGTCGCCGGATTCGTCCAGTCAGGTTTTAAGTCTGAAATTGGATGAAGTGGACCGGGTAATAGACTCTTGAAAAATAATGGTCTGTTTTTTATTCGATCAGCTCCAGGTTTATCCAGAAACCAATCAACAAATTTGTAAGTTAACTAAGCAATTGATTAAAGATATTTTGGGAGGGAATTATGACTGATATTAAAGCCACAATAATAAATCGAGACATAAATCCTTACCACTCATTATTATCTTCATTTCTTGCCGGCCTCGCAGAATTGGGTTTGGTTAACCAGGGCTCTATGAACATTGTGTCAAAAAGGGCTGCAGATTATCTTTACGAATACCTGGATGCGAATGAAATACTTCCTGATATGAAAGCTGTTCCTGGTGATACGGTCACGGAAGTGGTAAAGAATTTAATGCTTTATATAAATAATATCATCAGTTTGATGGGCGAGTTTGATTTACAGGAAGTCGATGGAGATCGGGCAGTTTTATTGATAGCAGAAGATAAGTGCCGGATTTGTCCTAAAAGTGTAGGCAGTGCTGAGGTTAAAGGAACTTTATGTCCGATCCCGAGTTTTCTTGATGGCCTGGTGAACAATATTGCGGGCGAGGAGCTGATCACTCTGGTAAAAACCGGGATTGAAAAAGAGGATACAACCTGTAAAGTAATTTATCAACTAAAATCCTAAAAAAAATAATGAACAAGAATCAATCATCTCAAAGATTAATCCATACATTTTCTATTGTTGCTTGTGATCCTCAGAAACAAGAATGGGGGGTAGCAGTCCAGTCAAAATTTCTGGCAGCAGCGGCAGTCGTATCTTGGGCCCAGGCAAACGCGGGTGCAGTTGCTACTCAGTCCTATGCGAATGTGACTTATGGATCCAGGGGATTGGAGCTGATGGGAGATGGCCTTTCCGCTGAGGAAACAATCAATAAATTAATAGAGAAAGATGAACAGCAGGATTTAAGACAAGTAGGTGTTGTCGACCGGGAAGGTAATGCGGCAGCATTCACTGGTAAAAAATGCCATGACTGGGCAGGTCATATTGTGGGGGATGGGTTCACTTGTCAGGGAAATATCCTTATTCCGGGTACCGTTGAGGCAATGGCTGAAAGGTATCAGAAAGTTCGTCAAGGAGAGGGAGAATTGGCAGATTGGCTGGTCCTTGCATTGGAAGCAGGACAGGAAGCCGGGGGAGATAAACGTGGACGTCAGGCGGCTGGAGTTATCGTTGTAAGAGAAAATGGGGGGTATGGGGGAGACAATGACCGATATCTGGATTTGAGAGTAGACGATCATCCTTATCCTATTTTAAAACTTATGCAGTTGGTCGAAAATCATCACCTTTATTTTGGAGAGGTTGATCCAGAAGATTTGGTACCTTTGATAGATGTTTCCCGGGAGCTGCAGGGGATTATGATAAAAACAGGGCATTACCAGGGAGAAATCTCCGGGAATTTTGATGAGCTTACCCGGTCTGCACTGAGAGACTTGGTAGGCGAGGAAAACCTGGAAGAACGTTGGTCCGGGGAAGGTAAAATGATCGATCTTAAAGTGATTGAATATTTAAGAGATAAGTTTTCCTGATATTTGAATTGCATTATGAGTTATAGATAAAATCTTGACAGGCAAAAATAGTAATGATAGGATAAGTCTATTATGCAAATGAACCGTAGGCCTCATCATATGAAACGATATCATATTCTCCTCTGACCGGAGGCGGTTCACGTGTAAATTGAACACCCTCATAATTGTGTAAACTCTCCCCGGTCTATTACCGGGGAGTTTTGTTTTCTCCAATGGAGGAAGGAGGTAAAAGGAAACTATCATCATCAATCTCTCCAAATTATGGTTTATAATAAAACAGTATCAGACCCATCCATTTATTTTAAGGAGGAACGAGAATGAAGAAACTATCTTTGCTATTGGCCTTTCTGGTAATTACTGGCCTTCTGCTTGGAGCTTGTGGTGGCCAGGCAGAAGAAACTGCAGCAGTAGTTCAGGAAGACCCAGTTGAAGAAAAAGCCTTCGTTGCCTGCCAGGTTACTGACGTCGGCGGCATCGATGACAAATCCTTCAACGCGACCG
>JAZFRV010000148.1:0-2204 GCA_036445875.1 Anaerolineales bacterium | reverse complement strand
CAACATCTGGCTTTTCTTAGAGAATATTTATTCTCCCAAATTTCAGGTACGATATAATAGGGGCTGCAAAAATCACCAGGTTTAACTTGGAGACAATCATGTTAAAGGAATTTAAAGAGTTTGCCCTGCGCGGCAACGCAATGGATATGGCAGTCGGTATCATCATCGGCGCCGCATTCAGCACAATTGTCAATTCCCTCGTCAATGATATCCTCATGCCGCCCTTCGGCTGGCTCCTGGGTGGAGTGGATTTTGAAAACTTTTACCTGACCATTCAGGCCGGTACACCCGCTGGTCCTTATCTTTCTCTGACTGATGCCCAGACTGCTGGCGCAGTGACTGTCAACTATGGTTTGTTCATCAATTCCATCATCAGCTTCCTGATTGTAGCCCTTGCCATGTTCTTGTTAATCAGATCTATCAATCGCCTTCAGTCTGGCGAAAATAAAGAAGAACTTGCTCCAGAACCAACCTTAAAGAGCTGCCCATTCTGTTTCACCGACATCCCCATTCAGGCGACTCGCTGCCCCCACTGCACCTCGCAGCTTGCTTAATACTGTATTTGATTGGATAGTATTCATATGGCTTCTACTCCTACCAGGGACCGAATCAAGTCCCAAGAAAACAATTCTGATCGAAAGCGTCTGCCGCCCTGGCTGCGGATTAAGTTCAATAACAGCCAGGCCTTCCACGAAGTGGATACCCTGATGCAGAGCCAATCCCTGCACACGGTCTGCCAGGAAGCGCTCTGCCCCAACCGGGCTGAATGCTGGGGCGATGGAACGGCAACCTTTTTACTGCTGGGAGATATCTGCACTCGGACCTGTAAATTCTGCGATGTTAAACACGGCCAACCCGGAGCACTGGATTGGGATGAACCGGAACGCATCGCTCGCTCCATTCAACTCATGAACCTGGAGCATGCCGTGGTCACCAGCGTCAACCGGGATGAACGCCGGGACGGTGGTGCGCCAATTTTTGCCATGCTGATTCGACGGGTCCGGGAACTGCACCCCGGATGTTCAATAGAAGTTCTCATCCCTGACTTTAAAGGCAGCCTGGAAGCCTTAAAAATTATCATGGACGCCCAACCCGATATCCTCAACCACAATCTGGAAACTGTTCCGCACTTATTTAAGACCATTCAACCCCAGAGTTCCTACCAGGCATCCAGGGACATATTAGTGAATGCCAAACTCCTTCAACCGAATGCGATTACCAAATCCGGCTTAATGGTTGGTCTGGGTGAAACCCTGACTGAAATTAAAGAGACTATGGTAGAAATCCGGAGCTGGGATGTGGATATTCTCACTATTGGGCAGTATCTTCAGCCCAGCAAACAGCATCTGCCTGTCGCCAATTTTTACCCGCCGGAAGAATTTGAGGAATTAAAGATATACGGTTTAGATCTCGGATATAAATGGGTCGAAAGCGCCCCATTGGTAAGGTCTTCCTACCATGCAGCGGACCAGGCTCGCGCACTCAGTTCTCGCTTTCAGCTCTCAAAAACTGCAGACTAGTTCTGTCTCTGCCCAATAATCGAGATTCCAATATTTAATGTCAATTTTTCGGATGATATTTCTGGAAAAATTTTCCCCCCTTCACCAATCCACCGTTAATTCGAATTACTTCTCGTAACCCAAACACAAGCCACCCGAACCCGGTTTATTTTGGGAAAATTCAGGCAACTTCCCAGGGAGGTTTTCCCGGCGCTATTTCATCATCACTCCCCAGGGATGCCCGGATTTCATCACCAAATTCAGGGAAAACATCAGCAGTGGCTGCCAACAACCCAAAACAACCCGTCAGCATCATATCTCCGAATGGCGCCGCAAAATAAGGCCGCAGGGTTGAATTCCGCATCAGGTTTCGCCGGGGACCTGTAACAACCAGGTTAAATTCCCCTGCCTCCAAATCATACGGATCAAGTGAATAGATCAATGCCCCGTGACCGTGGTCATCAAAGATTTCCTGGTGAGTCAGGGTACCTGCCGAAAATGACTGCAGGATCTGATCCAGTTTCTCGCTATTTATCAACCCGGTATGGTGCTCGAATACTCCCTCGACTTGGTTTCCATTTAACCGGAAAGCCAGGGTATGGAAATTTCCAAGATTGGCAACCAGTATCCGGGAGCGTTTTTTTACAACCGGATCCAGCATTGCTCCTAAAATCGCCGCAGGCGCGGTATCCATGACCAGCAGCG
>JAZFRV010000147.1:0-7701 GCA_036445875.1 Anaerolineales bacterium | reverse complement strand
CGACTTCATAAATCTCTCAAAAATATCGAGGGAAAAGGCGAAGTAAAATGTGGGTGTGGCTACGCGGTAGTTCACGCGGTAAGGCATCAGCCTTCCAAGCTGTTGCTCATACGTTCAAAACCCTCAGTTAGCTCCCCAAAAACAACCCTAATTTAGTATAATAACCATAGGATTTTAACAATTCTATTTAGTCATTCTCCATGTTCAAGCGCAGGATGGCTTTAGAACGGGCTCTAAGAGCTTTTTGCCCTCGTAGCTCAATGGATAGAGCACCGGACTTCTAATCCGACGGTTGCAGGTTCGATTCCTACCGAGGGCGCCATAAATTAGAATGACAAGAAGCGTAATCCTCCCAGGATTACGCTTCCTATTTTAAACAAACTTACCAAAGAATCTCAGATCTCAGCCAACGGTTTCCATTTTTCACTTTGTTCAGCTTTTTCTTCCCAATTTCTTTTCCCACTCCAACTTTTTATATTTATGGCATAAACTGAGGTTCGTTTTAATTCTTTATCAGTGATAGGGCGAAACTCTTTACCTGGATTCATCTCTGGAAAATATTTTTCAATTAATTTGTACAGGGACATCTTTTTTTCTTGATCATCATCTATTACCCGGATCTTTCCAAAACAGATCACACTTTCATATTGCATGCTGAACTCAAGAGCGATATTCGATGGCAGGAAGCGGCCGTACTCACTGGCTTCAAAACACACTTCGGGATGCCTCTCAATATTTGCCCTCACCCGTCCGACAATATTGGAGTGGAAGATGATCTCCTTGCGGTCCTCATCAAAATAAAATGTGTTAGGTGTGATAAAAGGCTGATTTTCCCACCGTGTGGCAATATGGCCGATTTTGGTTTCCTTTAAGAAATCGATAATCCATTGATCCTCCTGGACATATTCACCCAAGCGCTGCTTGTTGGCCGGTTCTTTATCTAAGCTGTAATCCTTTTCTGCCATGCTATTTTCCCTCGTTTCTGGTAAAGTTGTTTTCCCAGGTCAGTATATTGTTCTGATTCTATCCTAAAGTATACCCTCAAAAAACCCAAAATATCGCAGAAATAGGTGATAATTGTTACGATTTACCGCTAAGTCTATTGACAATATTACGAATATCAGTAAAATTGAAATATGTTAGATGATCTGGATCGTCAAATTATTTCCTTCCTTCAATATGATGGCCGCATGCCGTTCACAACTATTGCGGCGGAATTAGGTACTACGGAAGGGACAGTACGGCGGCGGGTTAAACAACTCTCTGAAAATGGAACGATGCAGGTTGTAGCCATCGTGGAACCTCAAAATATGGGTTGGGAAGAGGCCGCCATGATAGGTATATCCGTTAAAGCCAACCTGATTTCTACCATTGCCGATGAGATTGCCAAGCTGCCCGAAGTAGCCTATTTGTTTCAAGCTGCAGGAGATTACGATCTGATTGCGGAAGTTTTCTGCAGAGATCGGGACCATTTTGTATCCTTCCTCAATGACAAATTGCAGCAAATTAAAGGGATTGATCGTACGCAGTCATTTATGATCCTCAAAATGCATAAACTATCCTATCGTTGGGGGGAGGCCCATCCGCCCGAGTATGCTCAGCAACAAGTTAACTCAGGTGCGGGAGACAAGGATAGTCCCTGAAATAAGACCTGGAAGAATCTGGCGAAGCAGGATCATCTATGAATATGACCAAGCGCTCCGAATCCATCGCTAATATCGTCCATGAGCAATCCCTAAATATTCTCAAGGATGTTGGATTTTGTGTGCCAGATCAGGATTTGCTAATCCGGCTCAAAACTGAAGACTTTCAGGTTGATCTGGAAACTGAAATGGTATTGATTTCAACTGATTTATTGGAATCTGCTCTCGAAAGTCTTCCAAAGGATTTTAAGTTATATTCCAGGGAGAGAAAACCGCTTGAGAAGTTTGGGATTGAATCTTGTTTTATGGGAGCTGGAACCCCTGTTAATGTATTTGACCTGCATTCTGGGGAACACCGCTCATCAACCAGACGGGATGTTCAGCAGATTGTTACAATTCAAGATGCTCTTCCTCAGGTTGATATTGTCAGACCTACTGTGACTGCAAATGATCAGGGAGAATATTCAGATCTCGTCGAAATCGCAGAATTACTGAGGCGCACATCCAAACCTATTGTTCACCGCACTCTCTCTCCTGATCGGGTAGAAGCGGCGATGGAAATGCTGTTCACAGTCGCAGGTGGAGAAAAAGAATTTCACGCCAAACCTAATTTCTCAACTCTTTACTGTCCCATCAGTCCGGGATATTTCACACCGGAAAATATTCTTTGCATGCTTAAATGGGCGGAGTGTGGTGTACCCATAACATTATTGAGTATGGCTATGGGAGGAGCATCTGCTCCGGCTACTTTGCTGGGTGAATTGATAGTCATTAATACCGATATCCTGGCCTGGATAGTTGTCCTCCAAACACTATATCCAGGTACTCCACTTCTGTATGGCAGTGTATCAGCTGTTTTAGATATGAAAACGGGATTACTGCCATTGGGCGCGCCTGAAAGAGGAATGATCAACAGCGGTGCTGCGATTATGGCGAATTATTATGGCATGCGTTCGATGTGCGGTGGACTATCATCAGACGCAAAAGAATTGGATGCTCAAGCTGGATTTGAGAAAGTTACGACCGCGATCCCTTTACTCCAGGAAGGAGCATCGATCATTTATGGTGTCGGCGCAACGGATGCCGGGTCAACAATTTCTTATCAACAACTGATTTTTGATAATGAAATCATAGCCGGGATTCGCCGAATGTGGGGTGGGATAAGCATACATGATCCTAAAGAGGAAGTTGAATTGATTAAGTCCCTTACTCCTCGCGGGAATTTTATGTCAACATCACACACCCGGCGTAACTATCGCCGGCATTGGTATCCTGAAATTATCAGCCGGGATACCTATGATACCTGGCTGGAAAAAGATGAAACAGTTGCCCAAATTTGCACTCGAAAAGCACAGGAAATCGTGAAAACTCACGAACCTCCTCCTTTACCAGACAAAGTAGAAGAGGAACTTGAACGTATTATGCAACGTTATTTACCAGGTTTTAATTATGAAAATACAACTTGATATCTGTACCCATATATCAGGAGTGACAAGGAAAAATCGATTACCTGGATTTATCACCGAAGAATGAGGAAATCATCATCCAAAACGATAGCTAACAAACAAAGGAGATTGAAATGTCCGAAGAACTTTTTAACAAGCTTAAACAAGCAGTAATCGATGGTGAACCGGAGGATGCTGTAAAGTTCGCCAAACAGGCTTTAGATCAGAAAATAGATCCTCTCAAATGCATCAATATGGGTTTGATGCCTGGTATTCAAGAAGTTGGTGAGTTGTTTTCCAAGGGAGATTATTTCTTACCAGAATTGATAATCGGTGCCGATGCTATGAAAGACGCCCTGGATATCCTGGAACCAGCCCTGGTTGGAGGACAAGAAAGAGAGGTAGTCGGCAAAGTTGTCTTGGGAACAGTTGCAGGCGATTTGCACGAGATTGGCAAAACTCTCGTAGGTACAATGCTTACCGCTAATGGCTTCAAGGTCACTGACATTGGTGTAGATCAAACACCGGAAGCGTTTGTTAAAGCCATTGAAGAAAATAATGCTGACATTGTGGGTGCGTCTGCACTACTCACAACCACCATGCTTCAGCAAAAGAAGCTCATTGAAGCTCTTGAAAATGCTGGGCTGCGCGATAAAGTGAAAGTTATGATCGGGGGAGCACCAGTTACAGATCGCTACGCCTCAGAGATCGGTGCTGATGGATATGCAGAGGATGCTATCTCGGCGGTTGATGTCGCCTACCGACTGATGGATGCACCAGTCTAGGAGCTGAGAGAATGGATCGTCCACCCATTGAACCACTGAGAACATCCCATTTACATAATTTTCTCGACGATGCTCAGCTGGATCAATTGCAGGAAGCGACCCTGAAGATTCTTGAGAACACGGGAGTCAAATTCCCTTCTGAAAAGGCACTGAAAATCTTTGCTGAGCAAGGCGCAGAAGTTGATTTTGATTCTCAAATAGTAAAAATTCCGCGGAACCTGGTGTTAAAGGCGATGTCCACCGTGCCGCGTTATTTCACGTTGGGAGCTCGCGATCCCGAACTTGATTTACAGCTTCAAAAAGGTGTTTCTTTTTTTACGAATGATGGCTGCGGCCATGACGTAATTGATTCCCTGACAGGAGAGCGCAGAGCTTCTCAGAAATCTGATGTAGGTATGATGGCCCGGATCAATGACTACTTAACTTCCATGGCCTTCAGCTGGACAATGGTCAGCGCCCAGGATTGTGGGGTTACCTCCCCTTTACACGAAATTGATGTCACCTGGCGGAATAATTCCAAGCATTACCAGAGTGTTACCATGATGGGAGAGGAATTGTGCCGTTACGGATTGGAGATGGCAATAGTGCTGCGTGGTAGCAAGGAAGAGGTACGCCGTCGACCGCCGATATCATTAATTGTGTGCACAATTGCTCCGTTAGTTCAGGATAAAGAAGCCATTGAAGGAGCCCTGATTTTGGGAGATGCAGGCATCCCGATTGCGATCATGTCGATGCCAACGATGGGAACAACTGCTCCGGCAACCTATGCAGGGGCGTTAGCCGTAGGTGACGCCGAAGTAATCAGCGCAACCGTGTTAATGCAGTTGGCGAATCCTGGAACCCCTGTTTTTCATTCCATCTTGCACGCCTGGGCAGACCCCCGCACTGGAGGATATGTGGGATACCCATTGGATTCCCGGGCTAGATATGCCCCGGTGGAAATGGCTCATCATTGGGGAATGCCAGCTCTTGGTGGTGCCTTCGGAACCGAATCGCCCGAATTAGATAGCTGGCAATCCGCTGCTGAAGTTGCTACTGACCCCCTTCTAGTAGCTTTTGCAGGAGCTGAAATTGTCACAGGAATTGGTCTTCGAGATACCTACACATTGTTATATCCAGAGGCCATCATTCTTGATGATGATCTATATCACCAGGCGCGATATTCCTTGCTTGATTTGGAGGTCAATTCAGAGACTTTGGCTGTAGATGTCATTAATACCGTTAAGCCGGGGGGACACTTCTTAAGTCAAAAACATACCCGGAAACATATGCGGACCTCAATGGTTCGAGGTGTAATTCACCAACTGGATGATCAGGGTAAATATCAAAATCCAGTAGCGTATGCTCGGGAAAAAGTGAAGTGGATCCTGGACAATCACCATCCAGAACCTCCCTCGGAAGATGTTCAGAAAGAAATCAATCGCATCCTTAAGAATGCTGATCAAATGTTGTCTAAGTAGGAGATCATTATGCCTTCAATTACACCAGATATTCTCGCTTTTCCGTCTGTGATCAAGCAGGAGGTATTATCACAAACACAGCTTGATATTCTTAAGGCAGGCACGTTAGAAATTTTGAAAGATGTCGGTGTGCGCTTTCCTTCTCAAACAGCACTACAGCTCTTTTCAGACCATGGAGCTGACGTTGATTGGAAAACTCAAATTGTGCGGATTTCTCCGGATTTAGTAGAAAAGGCTCTCTCCACAGCGCCCCGTTCTTTTACTTTAGGTGGACGGGAACCGCGGTTTGATTTAATCCTGGATGGAAATCATACCTATCTGTCTACTGATGGCTGTGGTACCCGGGTCATTGATCTAGAAACTCGCCGGGAACGGAATTCTCAGAAAGAAGATGTTGCCCGAATGGCCCGGATCAGTGATGCCTTGCCATTGATAGGTTTTTTCTGGCCGTTGGTCAGTGCTCAAGATCATGGCTTAACAGCACCCTTGCATGAATGTCATGCCGGGTTAACAAATACCCTAAAACATGTTCGCGGTGGTACGACGGTTTTTTCAGAATTAGCACCCTACTTGGTTGAGATGGCGACTGTTGCAGCCGGAAATGAAAATGAACGCAGGGCACGACCGCCGATCTGTGCCAATATATGCAGCATTGCACCTCTTGCTCATGACGAGCATGGAATTGAAACTGCCCTGGTTTATGCCAAAGCGGGAATCCCCACAAGTTTCATGGCCATGCCAACCATGGGATCTACAGCTCCGGCAACACCTTGGGGTGCCCTGGTGTCTGGAGATGCCGAGGTTGTGAGTGCCATGGTTCTGATGCAATTAGCATATCCTGGCGCACCTGTATTCCATTCTATTGAAGTCTCTTTGATGCATCCTCGCACAGGGGGCTATGTTACCAGTGTTGATATCCCATTCGGCACAATGACGGTGCAAATTGGTCACAATTGGAATGTTCCAGTTCTTGGAGGAGGAGGAACCAGCAATGACGCCAAGGATATTGGTTGGTACTCCGGTAGCGCTTCAGGAATGGGTGCATCTTTTATCCCATTAGTCGGTGGTGAAATTTGTGGATACCTGGGAATGTTAGACGGTTCAATGCTTCTTTATCCTGAGCAGATCATCCTGGATCATGAAATTTGCCTGGAAGTCTATAATTTATTCAAAGAGGTCGAATTTGATAAGAATGACCTGGCTCTGGATGTGATCAAATCCGTTGGACCTGGTTCCCATTTCTTGAGGGAAAAACATACCCGGCAGCATATCCGAGATTTTTACTTATCCCCGATCACAAATGAAATATATCTAGCTGATCAGCGCAGGCCATCCCGGGAAGTTGCTTTGGAAGAATTCAACCGGATCAATGAGACTCATTATCCTGAACTCCTGCCAATCGAAAAATTGGTGGAACTGGAGAAAATCCTGGCAGCGGCAGATACAGTAGCTGCAGGGCTGCAAACATAGGAGAAGATTGTGGAAAATGAAACCCCCCGATCCTTGGGATACAGGATGCCAGCTGAATGGGAATCCCATGAAGGAACTTGGCTGATCTGGCCTCACAACGATACCCATCTTGATTCCCAATTGCACCTGGAACACATCTGGTTGGAAATGACCAGGATTCTTCAGAGGAACGAGAAGGTGCATCTTGTTGTACCTGATGATCTGCGGAGGTATCACCTGGATCATCAATTAAACTATTATGGACTGGAACAAAATAACATTGATATTCATATAATAGCCAACGATGATGTTTGGGTCAGGGATTGTGGACCAATATTCCTGGTCAATGAGAAGGGAAAATTGGCTGTTACTTCCTGGGATTTTAACGGTTGGGGAGAACGTTACCCTTTCCAAAAAGATCGCTTAGTACCCGAGGGTGTTGCATTAAATCTTGAGCTGCCCCTTTTCAATGCTCCCATAACATTAGAGGGTGGGGGGATAGAAGTAAATGGTAAGGGGACATTGATCGCGACAATGAGTTCGATCATCAACCCCAATCGCAACCAAGGGATAAGTCAGAAGGAGATCGAGACTGCAATCCAGGATTATCTTGGTATAAAGAACATCATCTGGTTAACCGGAGCTTCAAGAGAGTTTTGTGATGCCGTGGGCAGTGACACAGATATGCATGTGGATGGATGCGCGCGATTTGTGGATGAATCTACTGTTATGTATCTCTGGACTGATGATGAAACCAATCCTTATTATTCAATACTTAAAAAACATCGGGAAGAACTGGAAAGGGCAACAACAGAAAGTGGGAAAAAACTAACCTTGGTTCCCCTACCAAAACCCAAAAACCGGATGTATACAACATTGGTTGAGTCAAATAGGCCTCCCTTTGAAAATAAAATCTCCC
>JAZFRV010000146.1:0-6039 GCA_036445875.1 Anaerolineales bacterium | reverse complement strand
ATATGCTCAGGATATGTACTTCCCGTTGATGGATCAGGACAATTGATGACGACTGTTTGATGATTGGTACTGACCAGGTTCTTTCCAAGATAATATAGAAAAAGGTTTGGCGAATATGTATACATTCAATTTAACTCAAGAAACTCTGTTGATCGCTCTTTTTATCTTTATGGTTCGAATTTTCTCAACAAGTTTGGATACATTGAGATTAATATTCACTTTGAGGAGTAATAAAATCCCGGTTTGGATAATAGGTTTTATAAACTCCATTATCTGGGTTTTAACAATTGCGTTAGTCCTGTCGGATACAAAAAACCTACTTAATGTAATTGTATATGCGGCTGGTTTTGCGACGGGTAATGTTATCGGGATGTGGATTGAAGGGAAGTTGGCGATTGGTTTCGCTGAAGTGCGTGTGATTAGTTCTCAATTGGGAGCTGCAATCCTGGAAGTATTAAGGGAAAACGATTACGCAGTAACAGAGATACCTGCCAGGGGGAAAGAAGGTATGGTATCTGTAATTACCACCAGTATCAAGCGGAATCAAATTAGGGAAATTGAGAAATTAGTCAGAGAAGTGGATGAAAATGCTTTTATTACCACAGAGGATGTGGTAGCTGTCCAACGGGGTTTCTTGAGAGCGAGGTAATTTACTCTCCCAAATGATTAAAACCGGGGATTTTCCCAAATCTTAATTTTGTCTTGTTTTCAAATGAGCTCCTCAATGGAAATGGGGTTTTTCTCAAGAGTGAACTGCCTGGCGCAGTAATAACTTTCCGGATGATCATCCGGGGGTCAGCAGATTACAGCTGTTCTGATCCTATCATCGATCCTATGAGCAATATACGCATATTTTGCGATGCCCCCTGGTTTGCAGGGAAAATCATTTATCCCTTTCCTTTTGCGAGCAGATTGAACCCGGCAGTCATTCATTTCAAACCTTAATCCATCTGGGCCAATATCAATTAATGATTGTTCATTGATATGAGCATAAAGTCGGGCCTGGAGCCTTTTTTTAGGGCAGGAATGCCGCCACCTGGAGGAATATTGTGACGCCGCCTGATTCTTTCTGCTTTAATCTGAGCAAAGGTGATCCAGGCTTCCTTGTCCAACTCGATTGCTGTTTCCATGCCATACTGTTTTTCCACAGCTTGAAACCAGAGCCCATTATTAGCCAGCCAAATCTATGATTGATCTTCCAAAATATCAATCAAAGTTTCCTTTGATAGGGATAAAAGCAATTCTCGGTCAGGCATGATTACCTCACTATATTGCCCGATCTGGGCATTCATGGTACATCAGGATAATCAGAACAGAAATGCTCCATCCCGATATACCAGGGTCCCATCAGCAGTGATGGTTGAATCTGTTCTCATATCACAAATCATATCCCAGTGGAGGGCACTTTTGTTTTTACTTCCGGTCTCTGGATACCCGGCACCGATTGCTATATGAATTGTCCCGCCAATCTTTTCATCAAATAGGATGTTACCGGAAAATTGTTGAATATCTGGATTTGTTCCAAGAGCGAATTCTCCCGCATAACGAGCTCCGGGATCTGTATCTAACAATCGCAATAAATAATCTTCCTGTTCCTCTGCCGTTGCCTGAATTACCTTTCCGTCCTTAAAGACCAATTCAATCCCTTTCACTATAACTCCTCCATGGATTGCCGGGTAGGAGTAGCGAACCCAGCCGTTGAGAGTTTCTTCCACGGGACCGGTAAAAATTTCCCCATCAGGCATATTGTTAGTTCCATAGCAATTGAAAAAGGTTCGATCTTTGACGGATAATTCCAGGTCGATGTTAGGGCCTTTCAGGAGGATCCACTCATGGCCTTGAAAAAGTGCCATGGCTGCTTTTTGATCTTGCTTGACCTGATTCCATCTGCTGATTGGATCATCTTGATCTGCGAAGCAGGCCCCGTACACAAAATCCTCGAAGGTGGATAATTTCATGCCAGCCTGCTCGGCATACGCGGCTGTTGGGAAGAGGGTGGTCACCCATTTAAACTCATCCTTTTCACCCCGTTTCATCTGGGTTGCCAGGATTGGCGATTGGGATTGCTGGAAGAGGGCTTGTTTTTCGGGTGGAAATCCTGCCAGCTGGGTAGGATTTGTGAGGGAATATATCCTTATTCGAGACTCGAATTGTTCATAAACCTGAGCCCTGAGTTGATTAATGTGTTTAAGCTGATCATCAGTTGCGAAGGAAAACAGTTCCCGGTCTTGTTCGGGAATCTTTAAAATGGGGTAGGGGTGGCCACCATGTTTTAAGATTTCCTGGTATAAGGCTCGGACTAAGGGTTCTGCTGCAGTGGTAGCTTCTATTGCCACCCGATCTCCTGGAACAACACGGGCTGAATGTTCAACCAGTATTTTTGCCATTGAATTTACGCGTTTGTCCATTCCAATACTCCTTATTAACTTTTATTCTTCACACAGATTCTAGCATGAGCCCAGAGAATAGCCGTACACTCCTAGATTAAACGATCGATATATTTTCCCGCTCCATCAAGCTGGAGCCGCAAGGGAGTGGATCCACCGCTGAGAAAAGAAGCGTTTTAAACCCAATAACAGTTTCACGACTTCATCCGTTAGCACCATTAAATATACCCAATGGACCGGAAGCTTTAATACAAATGCACCAAGGAGCGCTAAGGGAACACCAACACTCCAGATCACACCAGCATCAATTAAAAAAGCTGTCCGGGTGTCGCCTCCGCTGCGAAGAATCCCTATCAATAGCACAAAATTTAATGATCGGACAGGTAATGAGAAAGCCATTAAGATTAAAATGTTTTTGGCAAAAACAATCGTAGCTGTTGATACCTTATACAACATAAGAATCGGGTTGGTGATAAGTAATAACAGGACTCCTAAAATTGATGAACTAATTAATGTTAGGAGAAGATATTTTTTCCCGTACTCGATGGCGAGTCCCTTTTCGTCAGCTCCAATTCGATTGCCAATCATGATTGCACAGGCATTTCCCAATCCGATAAATATTACCGCCATCAGTGAACTTATGGTATTGGCAATATTAAATGCAGCGATAGATTCAGTTCCAATTCGAGCAAAAACCAGGTTGTAGGTAGTGATACCAAAAGACCAGGCTATTTCGGTGAATATTACTGGAAGGGTAGTATTGAAAAACATCTTTAAAGGTAGCGATCGGATATTTATGAGGTTCTTAAGACTAGCCGCAACCGGTAATTTCTTAGAATATATAATAATAAGGAGAATAATGGTTTCAAATATGCGGGCGCTGATAGTACCTATTGCGGCACCTGCGACACCCATTTCAGGAAATCCGAAGTTGCCAAATATTAAACCATAATTCAGCAGAGTATTGAGACTCAACGCCAATACGCTGACCAGCATCGGCAGTTTAACTACCTCAGTACTTCGTAATACTACTGAGTAACTGTTTGTAATTGCCGTAGCTGCATAAGAAATGGCAACGATTTGCAGATACTGGCTGCCCAGTTTAATAACTTCCAGATCAGTGGTGTAAATCCCAATGACTCTATCCGGGACGAGTATAGCAACGATAGAGAAGATAAATGCTCCGGATAAACTCATTAATAGGCATAATCCCAGTGTATTCTGAATACGATTGACGTCTTTCGTTCCCCAGTATTGAGCTGTAAAAATAGCCATCCCGCTGGTTATGCCAAAAAAGAGCAGTGACGCAAGGAAGAAGATTTGGTTGGCAATACCTACAGCTGCCACTGCAGTCTCCCCTAGTTGGCCAATCATCATCACATCCACCAGTCCCAGGGAGGAAAATATTAAATGCTGCAATACAATCGGGCTGGCAAGCTTCAGCATAATTGAGAAGAATTTTTTATCGTTAAATAGGTACGACATTAATGACCTTTCATTTCCATGAATAAGCATACAATTGATGTAACCGCAGTTGTATATTATACTGTTCAAAAACGGTGATTCTAATTCTATTTTTACTGGGATGAATTCCCTTTTTCTCACCATTTCCCAGCTCTGTCTTGGCAGTTCACTCAAGCCCGATTATAATTTTGGAGTGGCAAACAACAAAGATCCCCGGGATTTGTCGGTAAATGAACTGCGTAGGCTGTTGATCGAAAAGCGGCGAGCAGACAGGAATGATCGTATCGAACATTTCCGAGACTCCGGCCGGGTTGTCCGTTTAGTCTCCGATGAGGACGAATCCTCCTGGGATGACATCAGGACATCAATCCCTGAAGGAGAGGGACCTCAAGACCCAGGAGAAGAATCAAGAGAAAGTGGAAAACGGGTTATTGATGGTTTTTTACTCACGGTGGAAATATTAGCTGTTGTGGGGTTGATATTTGTACTATTTAATGGATTGGATATTCTGCAGGAACTCAACAGGGAAGTTGCCATGGCTCTTGAACAGCCGACATTAACTCCAACTCCCTTAATAAAAGCGGTCGTTCTTCCATCTGGTCACACACCACCAGATTCACCGGGCGGCAGCCAGCCAAATATTGAGGAAATTCCAGAACACCTGCAGCCGGTAGTGCAGTCTTATGGTGAAATTCCCATCCCCACCCAGGGTCCTCAACATGCTATTCGCCTTCAGATCCCAAAAATCAATCAAGATGTTCCAGTGGTCGAGGGGGATGGTTGGGAGCAATTAAAGAAAGGTGTAGGCCACCATATTAATTCCGCCAACCCGGGCGAAGCAGGTAATGTCGTATTATCTGCCCACAATGACATCCACGGTGAAATATTTCGCGACCTTGACCAACTGGACATTGGCGACCTGGTGATATTATTTTCTGAGCGGCAAAGCTACACCTACGTTGTAGAAGATGTGTTGATCGTAGAACCTACCCAGGTGGAATTTCTTGAATCGACCGGTGCTTCCAAGACAACCCTCATATCATGTTATCCATACCTGATTGATAACAAACGGATCGTTGTAATTGCGAATCTACTTGAAGGCTGAGATTTTAATGAAATATGGTAAAGAAGAAAGTGAGGTCATTATTGGTGATTTTGGTAGGGTTTTCTTCCGAGTAATCTCAAATGACACCTAAACAATATTACTCTTTCAATAAGACCAATCTTATACATCCACTGGTGGTTCCTTTTTTTGTGCTGGCCGAGCCTCTGGTCTCAGCTTTGGGAGCTAATCGCTTAATTGTTTTATATGCTCATCTTTATCCTGACCAGGATGGGAATATTAATCAGGACTTAATCAAGAAAAACCTTCAATATCTTGTCCAGGCATGTAATGTCCTTCCTCTTCGAGAAGCGATGGATAGGTTGGAAAAGAATCAAGAGTTACCCCGGCGGGCTATTGCCATCCTGGTTGATGATGCCACCAAAGCTTTTGGGCAGGTAGGAAGAAAACTGCTAAAAGAGGTAGAGCTTCCCTATACTTTAGCGATAATTCCAGGTTTGATTGAGGATTCCGGGAAAGAAAATCAAATTGCCCGGTTAATGCGTCTGGCTGGACATGAATATTGGCTTCCCAACCATGAGATGCTCAGGAAAGCACTGGATTGGTTTGGATCCGATATCGATAAGGGGGTGGTTTCTTTCGAGTCTTTATTTGATAAAGCCTGGCATTTGGAGGAAGATCGGTTTGAAGATCTATTACTCCAGATCCGTGCCCAAAACCATCACTTTATGTCATGGGAAGAACTTAGACAGCTCCAAAAAGAAGATCAAGTTGATTTTGCTAGTCATACAATGTCGCATCCCAGGTTAAAATTAGCGACTGGAAGCTGGTTAGACTGGGAAATTGGTCGATCCAAAGAATTAATCCAATCCAATCTCGGGATTGAGATCGATAGCCTGGTGGTACCTTATGGGAATCCAGAAAACTTTACTGTCGATTTGCAGCAAGCTCTTGTGAATCACAAGTACAAATATGCCTTTTCAACAGAGAAGGGAACGGTCGGATTCAAGATGAGGCGACATCAGTTACCACGCTTGAATTTGGAAGACGAGCATTGGCTCTATAAGCTTCACACATGCCCTGCAATTTGTTCGTATATATATTCAGGCGGGACCGGTTGAGTGA
>JAZFRV010000145.1:0-9882 GCA_036445875.1 Anaerolineales bacterium | reverse complement strand
TGATTTTGAATTTGCTAGTTCGGTTGAAGATAAGTTAATACTCGTGGATCAGAAAATGATCTCCAGGTCTTCTGGACATCACCCGGAGTTGACTGCAGCGTTGAAACATTTAATGCAATCAGGTGGTAAACGGATTCGCCCCATCATTACCTTATTGATGGGTTCCATGTTGGGCGCAGAGGATCAGAAACTAATATCGCTGAGCGCTTCCATAGAATTGCTGCACACGGCAACACTCGTTCATGATGATTTAATTGACGGCGCGCTGCTCCGACGGGGGAACCCCACCATTAATTCCCATTGGACACCTGCTGCAACTGTACTCACGGGAGATTATATATTTGCTCAAGCAGCCCTTTTAGCTGCAGAAATTGGATCCACTGAAGCCATGAGCTTATTTGCAGAGACTCTCAGCATCATTGTTAATGGGGAAATCTCTCAGCTATTTGGACGCAGTCAATTTCCTTCGCGGGATGATTATTATCAGCGGATTTATGAGAAAACAGGTTCGTTGTTTTCTTTATCTTCAAAAGCTGCCGCTCTGATCAGTCCTTCAGAATATAAATATACCGATCCTGCGGAAGAGTATGGGAAGGAAATCGGCAAAGCTTTCCAAATCGTTGATGATGTGCTGGATTTTTCAGGAGACCAGACCCGAATTGGTAAACCGATAGGAAATGATTTACGCCAAGGGGTACCAACCCTGCCAGCGCTACTCTATGGAGAAAAAAATCCAGAAGATCAAGTTCTCAATAATATACTGAATGGATCAACCACTGATTCCGAAATTGATCAACTTATTGAGCGAATAAATCAGAGTGGAGTGATCCAGTTGGCGATGGAAGAGGCCCGGGAGTGTTCTGAAAAAGCAATTTCTTCTTTAGAAGGATTCCCGGATGGAAATGACAAGGTGGCTTTAATAGACCTTGCAACCTATATTGTCAACAGAGATTTATAATTTTTGTTTGAGTTAAAATATGAAACCCGCTTGATATCATCAAGCGGGTTTTTTGCCTTCAATGATCAAATTGTTAACATCAGGGAGTATTCTGGTTGTAAAAATTGTAAATCGCAGCAGATAATTGTCCCACAAGGAAAGAGGCATTATCCCAGATCAATTGTTGAGGATGATACAAGAAGATCACCAGGATATAGTCTCCTCCCGGCGAAAAGATGATCCCAGCGTCTCCCAGGGTTTGCATAATTCCATTGTATGTAACCCATCCATGTTTGTGTGCTACTGTGGTCACATCAGGAACACCTGCTTCCAACAATGACGGCATTTTATTCTGGGAAAGGTAATCGATCATGATCTGGCATTCTGCCTGAGTGATCTCTTCCGGAAAGACTGCTTTAAAAGTTCCCTGTCCATTATCAGCACATAAATAAATATCCTCAAGCAGCATCCCGATATCAGACGGAGTGGATTGATTGTATAAATCAGGATCGGTAAAGATATCTTCCCTCTGGTTGGCCGGTGTTTTATATACCTTTAAGAGGGGCGATCCCAGCCCGAACTCTCCTGCTAAAAAGGTATTTTCCAATCCTAACTTCTGCATATCATCCGTAATCTCCAATGGCGCCAGACTGTTGTGAATTACTCGTTCCATCACCCAATCTGCTGGATCATTGCCGGATTCTATGATCATTTTTTGAAGCAGGTTTATTGTTTCTGGATCCTCGTCCTCGTTGATACGCCGGAAAATTGAAGTCATGATTGGTATTTTCACTATACTCCCAGTGGTGAAAGCGACATCGGGATTGGTTGAAATCTCTACACCGTTCTGATAGGCAAAATGAAGTTCCTCAATCGTATTGATATTGAGCATGTAGAGTCCAGTAATCCCGTCAAAACCATTCAAATCTATTGTCTGAAGGAGCAATGTTTTCAGATTTTGCAGAGAAGGTCTTGGTGGGCTGGTTTGTCTTCTGGGTAAGTTTACGGATCGATTGGAAATAGATTTCATGGAATTATCAATCAGCAAAACAGCCGTATCAATATCTAGCACAGTACCAAAGGTTCCAGGTGAAAAGCTAACAGTTCCCGTTTGGGGTACTGCTGGGGATGGCGGTTTGTCATACCGGGATGCAATTTCATCCACCAGATATGTTCTCAGGCGATCTTCCGAATAATCCGCCCGGAGGGGAATTGAAAATCTGGATATCTGCCGCCCCCAGAGATAATCCCAAAATCCCGTCCAAAATGATTGTTTGGTTCGTTCCAGGTCGGCAGCAGCAAGCATGCTTTCCAAATCCAATTCAAATCCACAAATAGATGGTTCAAACAGGATTGTTTGATCATCATAGTGGAGTTCAACCGGCATTGTATATGCCTCCAGTAATCTCTGGGCAGCTTCCTGACGATTGAGACCATCAACAGGAACATCAGCAATCTTCATGTTGCTGGGGTAGGTTATTCGAAGCCGGCTGAACTGGACAAACTGCAATGTTGTGAATAACACTGCTGCGATCAGGAAAAACACAGCCAGCCAGCTCAAGGCAGAAAAAGATGGACGTCTTTTCAAGTCAAATCTCCAATCTTGTTGTAGCAGACTGCAGGAAAAAGTTTATCACAGGAGTTCCCGGTTGCCAAATAATTCGATATCACGACCAAACCCTGGTTTTGGGAATATGAGTAAGCAAAAAACCACCGGGATCAGATCGATAATCCGGAATTCTAAATAATTTTGTCTGGACTCTTATACCTCAGGAAGTTCGACAACGCAGTTGTCTTTTCCAAAATCCCCTAGTATGTATTCATCTGCTTCCCATTCGTTGTACCATTTTTCATTGTTTAGCAGATAACGGAATTCATGATTTTTTCCGGGTTCAAATTCAACTGTAATTTTAAAATCACCGTTCTTTAATGACTCCATTGGAGTATCTTTTAGACTCCAATCGTTAAAATCTCCTACCAGGTGAGCGGTGGAGACATCATATCCGGGTTGTTCATGTTTAGCTAGTCGAAATGTCACCTTATAGATATTTCGACTTTTTATAAATTGCTTCTTAAGCATTTTTCTTCCTTGTATATGACATTTGTCCAAAAGGCACGTTAATTCTATCATAAGTTCATTTTTATTGTTTTTGGAGCAAACATTTATTTGTTTGCTGGATGAGACTCGAATTTTGGGGGAGGTAGACCAATTGGGTGAGGGCTGACATTATTCGTTGAATTGTATTATATTTGACCCTACAAAATATGGGGATTTAATCTATAGTAAGGGTAGATTCGCAGTGATATTGAATGATCTAATGAAGCCAGGATGGTGGGAATGTTTCGAATTCTCTTAATCTATTTATCCCAGGCGGTTTGGGCAAGAAAGTTAATCCAACGATGGGGATTTGCACAGAAGATGTCTGCACGTTTTATAGCAGGAGAAACTCTTGATCAAGCGATTGAGGTAGTTAAAATTCTCAACAAAAAGGGAATCAATACAACCCTTGACCATTTAGGTGAAAATGTATCTTCCCGGGAAGGATCAATTCTGGCGACAGGTGAGATCCTGTCTATCATAGATCGGTTGAAAAACGAGGGAGTGGCTTCCGGGATCTCAATAAAACTCAGCCAAATAGGTTTAGTTGTTGACAGGGGGATCTGCGAAGAAAATCTTAAGAGGATTCTTGAACGGTCCAGAGATCGGGGAATTTTTCTGAGAGTGGATATGGAAGATTCCCAAATTAAAGATCTGACCTTGAATATTTTTTCTAAAGCGAGAAGAGAAGGATACCTGGATACCGCCGGTATCGCTATTCAGGCATACCTTTACGATAGCGAAAAAGATATCCAGAAACTGCTGGAATCCAATACTGGTATCCGCTTGTGTAAAGGTGCCTATAAAGAACCTCCGGGGATTGCATTTCCACGGAAAGAAGATGTTGATAATAATTTTGATTTGTTAATGAGGTTGCTTGTAGACCGATCTTTTTCCGCAGGACCATCTATTAGCACAGATGGAATATTTCCGCCCATTCCTGCTATCGCAACCCACGATGAAGATAGGATAAATCAAGCTCGATATTATACCGATGCAATTGATTTACCTAAAAATAAGATTGAGTTTCAAATGTTATATGGGATTCGTTCAGATCTTCAGGATCAGCTGGTAGAAGAAGGATATCCGGTTCGAGTTTACGTTCCCTATGGGAGCGAATGGTATCCTTACTTTGTCCGACGACTAGCTGAACGACCGGCAAACTTGTGGTTCTTTATCACAAATCTCATCCGCAAATAAATATGTCTGCTGGGATTGATCGTGGGGGAAAAAAGGAAATGAAATCAACCCCCGGGGGTGAAAGATAGTTATAATCTAGTGTATATGATTGAACACCAAAAACTAAAACTCATTAATCATGTCCGACCAATTCATTTGTTGACCACCCTTGCACTTTACCTCCTGGGATCAGGTTTTGCCCGTTACCTGGGCGAGAGGATCGATTATTCCACCTTCCTATTGGGTTTGGCTTGGGTATTTTCTCTGCAACTGGGCTTCTATTTTCTGGGTGATCATTTTAAAACTCCTTTTGATCCCGGATTATTTGCCCGATTTCCGGTAAAAACAGATGAGAATTCCCCGGAATCCTATCACCCCGGTGAGATATTGCTGTATATCTCAGTGTCTTTTTTTACAGGAGGGGCTGTATTAAGTTTAATCCTGATCCTGCAAGGGGCGCTTAATCTCTCAATAGCGGTATTAATGGGATTGTTTTTTGCTGGGTTCTTTTTACTGGTTGTGCCGGGTATTTCTCTGGAAAACTCAGGTGTCGGAGAATTTATTACCTCCTTTACACTGGTGATTATTCCTCCCGCTTTCGCTTTTTTCCTACAGTATGGAACTATCCACCAATTATTAACTTTTGGTATCTTCCCACTTTTCCCGCTGCATGCAGCTTTGATAATTTTACTGCGATTAAGGGGATATAGTGATGACCTAAAACATAATAAAATGAATCTTCTAGTCAGGATCGGGTGGGTTCAGGGTATATTTATCCACAATTTGATGGTCTTAAGCGGATTTTTATTATTCGGAGCAGCAGTATTATTTGGATTTCCGGTTCGTCTTATTGGACTGGTTTTCCTTACTCTTCCCATCGCTGGATACATGATCTATTACCTATCTCAACTTAAAGATGGTGCGCCAGTGCGCTGGCCATTAATCAGGCTTCTTTCCCTGGTTGTGTTTTTCTTACCTGTCTACTTATTAACATACTCATCCTGGGTGAAGTAAACTGGGAAAAATATGGAGGCCGAATGCCTGAATTCCTTTCACTGATCAATCCTGATAAAGCCCTCGATCTCTTGTTTAATTCAATAAATCCTGTTGTGAAATCAGAGATAATTGATACAGATAAAGCCTTGGGTAGAGTAACCATAGAAGATATTATTTCCCCCCAAGACCTTCCCGATTTTCAGAGATCTACAGTGGATGGATTTGCAGTTTTGGCACAAGGAACCCATGGGGCAAGTGAATCCTTGCCGGCCTACCTTGCCCTGAAGGATGAAGTTCCTATGGGTGATAAACCGGGATTCTCAATTACTAGTCAGGAATGTGCTTTGATTCATACCGGAGGAATGTTGCCGGTAGGGGCAGATGCATGCATTATGGTCGAGGATACTCAAACCCTTAAATCGGGTGAAATTGAAATTTTCAAATCAGTTGCAAGTGGCGAGAATGTAGTAAAAGTGGGAGAAGATGTATCAGTGGGGGATATTGTGATCCCTGCTGGAACCAGGCTTCGACCGGCAGAAATCGGTGGATTGATGGCATTGGGATTTACCTCAATTAATACTGCAAAACCTCCTGTGATTGGCATTCTGTCAAGCGGTGATGAGATCATTCCTCCCTATCAAAAAACAAAACCGGGTGAAGTGAGAGATATCAACTCATATACTCTGGGAGCGTTGATTGTGGATATTGGTGGAGATATTCACCATTATGGTATTATTGCAGATAACCGGGATGAGATGCTGAAAGCTATAAAAAAAGCCCAGCAAGAATGTGATCATTTGATCGTTACCGCCGGATCATCTGCTAGTACCAGAGATTTAACGGCAGAGATTATGAATAGTCTCGGTGAGCCAGGCGTCCTCGTCCACGGTATCAATATAAAACCGGGGAAACCTACTATCTTCGCAGTATCAGGTGAAAAGGTAATGATTGGTCTTCCCGGCAATCCCGTCAGCGCCCTGGTGATTGCAACATTATTAGTTACCCCAATCATCGAGGCCTATCTGGGAATAAGGTCACCCAGGCCAAAACCGACTATCGTCGCGGAGCTGACAGTAAATATCTCCTCACAATCAGGCAGAGAAGATTGGATTCCGGTACAATTAGTACGGGGCTCAACTGGTGGTTATAAAGCCGAACCAGTTTTTGGTCGAAGTAATTTGATATTTATCTTAGCCAGGTCAGATGGTTTGATTAAAATTCCTGCACCTGCAACCGGGCTTGAAGCTGGGACTTTGGTATCTGTTCGTTTACTATAAGGAAGAGTAGCAAGAATGAATTCAATCCTGACTTTACCGGCTTTGTTCTACATTTGCATGGCGGCATATAGCATCAGCCTGGTTGTGAACGCCCTTCGAAAATTACGTGTATATAAGCAGGCAGATTATTTGCTGGTAATCTTACATGGATTATTTTTGTTAATCACTCTAATGTTATTTGGTAGAGAACTTTCTTGGTGGGAATTCGTAAATCAAGGAATCCAGCTGCATTTACCCTGGTATGGCTTATTGTTATTTAGTGGTGTTTTATATGCCTTGACCTATGCTGTCTTTAAGACCGAAAGTCCTGGTTGGATTTGGCTCATTGGCAGTATTCTGATCGTTGCTATGGCCGCTTTGTCCGATGCAAGATCATTATATCCGGGGGACCTGAATTGGGTCCGGCAGGGCGAGGGATACTCACACTCGGTATTATCAATTGTGATCCAGGCTGTTGGTTGGGGGATTTTTGTAATTCTTTCCAGCATCCAGGTTCTTCAGGTTTATCGCGTTACTGAAAGAACTGTGGTCAAACACCGTGCCATCTATTGGACGGCAGCCCTGATTCTCTATGTGGGCAGTTCAGTATTGTACCTTCTGGATCATTATTTGTCAGGGAGTTTGTTGTTAATCTTTACAACGATTATATTAAATTTCCTGGTTCTTACCTATCGTCTTCCTGATCTGAAATTTCTTGCGTTCCAGACAATAAGTTTTTCATTATCCGGGATCATCATTGTCTTACTTTATGCTCTCGGTTTCCTAATTCTAGAAATATTCTTTAGTGATTATTCCTGGTACAAACCAGTATATAATGGCGCATTCTTTTTCCTGATCGCCCTGATTTTCTTTTCACCTGTTTATCACCAGGTTAAGGTCATTCTTGAAAAGTTAATGATCAGGGAAAGAAATCGTAATCAAGAAATTCGAAGTTATAGTAAAACATTGAGCAGTATCCTCGATATAGAGCTGCTATCCAAAGTTACGATTGAATTAATCTGTGAAACAATGGAAGTTAATCAAGGAACCCTCTACTTGGTAGATCAGATCGATCCGGAGAAAGATCCGCCAAACTGGCACTTACGGGCAGTTCAGGGAACCACAGTAACGATGCCGGATCTGGATTTTCTTCCTGGACACAGTCCAATCACAAAAGTTCTGGCGGATGAAAAACGACCACTCACTCAATCAGAACTGGAATTTATACCCAAATTCCAGACTATTCCCGAAAATATTCTATCCTGGATCAAGAATTTGGAAGTAGAGGCATTGGTGCCGATCCACACCGAGGATGAATGGATTGGTTTATTTGCTTTATCACAAAAACGTTCCGGGGCTTCTTTTACTGATGATGAAATCGAACTTCTTTCAACCTTGGCTGATCAAACTTCGGTCGCTCTTCAGAATGCAAGATTGGTTGAAAGTTTGACTAATATTGATAACCAGCTCCGGAGAGCAAAAGCGTCTAAGAATACCGCCCTGGATAAAATTGAACAAATTAAGAAATCCGCTTCAGATATTATCAGCATCAAGGCTCATGAATTAAGATCTCCCCTCACAGTAGTCAGCGGTTATACTCAATTGCTGGCAAATGATACAAAACTCATGGGTGATGAGTATTACGCAGAACTAATTAAGGGAATATTATCGGGATCTGAAGGACTGCAGAATATCATAGAAAATATGATATCTACAGCAAATATTACTCCCAGCAACCTAAAGATTGGCACACATCCGATCTCCCTCTATTCCATTGTTGATGGCATTTGCAGGGATCTGCAGGGCAAAGTTCAAGTAAGGAAAATCACTTTGTCTCATGATAACCTGGGTGAAATTCCTGCTGTGTATGGAGACAGTGAGGCATTAACGAAGGTATTTGAAATCCTGATTAACTATGCTATGACTCATACACCAAGTGGGGGAAAGATAACCATCACCGGCAGACATATTCCTCCTAGGTCAGATCTTCTGAAGTGGGAAGGGGCTGAAATCATTGTTTGTGATACAGGCATTGGAATTGATCATGAGGCGCAAGACCGTTTCTTCCAGGACCATATGAATCCTTTCCTGGCGGACTTTTCACTGTTGGATGAAATTGCGGATCGTGAGGAGAAACCCGGAGAACAGTTGGCGATTGCCAGGAGCATCATTGAGGCTCATAACGGTAGAGTGTGGGTAGAAAGAATGGAGAAAGATAAAGAACACCTGCCGGGAAGCGAATTCCATGTTGTACTTCCCCTGGAGCAACAATCTAATCCTACTCAGCCCGAACAATAATCGAACCTTTTGTGTGATTGAGAAAAGTGGGGATAGCAAATTGGTAGATTTCAGTCAGAGAATATTCTTGGAACCCGGGAACTAATTCCACAGGTAACTTCATAGTTGATCGTATTCCAGATCTGTGCGACCTGGTCTGTTGTAATTTCCTCATCACCTTGATTTCCAATCAGTACTACCTCGTCCCCAACCCGGGGATTAGGGATGCCCTCAAGCTGGATGATGCACTGATCCATGCACACCTGACCGACTACCGGCGCTTTTTTCCCCTTAATCAGAACCTCATTACCTGGAACTCGGCGGTAGCCATCCGCATACCCAACCGGGATAACCCCAACAAGTTCATTTTTTGTTGTGATGTACTTATGCCCGTAGCTTACACCGTGGTTGGGCGGAAGTTCCTTAATGCTGGCAAGAACGGTTTTCCAGCTTAAGACAGGCTGAATTCCTTCCGACAGCGACACAGCAGATGATGGGGGGAGCCCATAGATGGCAATTCCGGGTCTGATCAAGTTAAAATGTGTTTTTGGATGGGCTAAACTTCCGGCTGAATTTGCCAGGTGAATGATCTCAGGAAGCAACTCTTGTTGATCTAGATCCTGGATGATTTGGTGAAATTTCCTTTCCTGATCGGAAGTCGTTTCTATATCCAGTTCATCTGCCCTGGCAAGATGGGAAAACAACCCCTCCAGGTACACATTTTCAGCTGTTGAGGCAGAACTCGCGAGAGCTAAAGTTTCTTCCGGCATACAACCCAACCGCCCCATACCAGTATCTACCAGTAGATGCACTTTGGCTGGTCTGTTGGTTCGACTGGCAACCTGCGTTACTTGTTTTAGATGTTCGGCTGTCCATATGGTGAGAGAGACATTTATCTGGATCATCTCTTCTATCCACTCAGGAGGGATATATCCCAGCACCAGGATATTACATTCGAAACCCTCTTCCCTCATTTTTAATGCCATCCGAGGTCGGGCGACTCCGAACCATTTTACTCCAGCTTTTACCGCGGCTTGTGTTACGGGGATAAAGCCATGGCCGTAGGCAAAGGCTTTAACGACAGCCATGATCGGGGTCCGGGTGGTACCTTGGATTATCTTTACGTTATTTTGAAGGGC
>JAZFRV010000144.1:0-2359 GCA_036445875.1 Anaerolineales bacterium | reverse complement strand
GCTCCCTTTGGAGATTTTGGGTATTCCAGTTAAAGAGGCTCAAATCCTTGCCAGGGAATTAGTTGAATTGGTGGGATTGGACGGTTTTGAAGATTGGCTTCCCCATGATTTATCAGGCGGGATGCTGCAGCGAGTAGCGATCGCCAGGAGTCTGATCCATGACCCTGCGCTATTGCTCCTGGATGAACCCTTTGGGGCGCTGGATGCCCTTACTCGCGAAAAAATGGGAACTGAATTGCTTAGGATCTGGAGGGCGAGGAAAAAGACAGTGATTATGATTACACATGATATTTCCGAAGCTGTCTTTTTGGCAGATCGTGTCCTGGCCATCAGTCCTCAGCCTGGAAATTTAAGACTGGATTTAAAGATTGATCTTCTGCGTCCCCGGCTCGATGAGAATCGCTTTACAGCTCAATTTGTAGGTTTCACTCAGCAACTCCGAAATGCAATAGAATAATATTCCCTCGGATCTTTAGTAACCTGAAATTGAAGAGTATTATCTGGCTTAATTTCAAATTAGTGTTAAGATTATTGAGTTGGATTTTATTGGTTTAAACCTGAATGGAGAAAAAAATGGAAGAATTACAACCCTTACAACCCATTGAAGCCCATCCACGACAAGGAAACAAACTAAAATTTGTCATCGGCGGAATAGTTATCGTCGCGGCGATTATTTATTTGATGGTCTCCTCATTATCTGCCAACGTACAGTACTTCTTAACCGTTGAGGAATTATTAAACAAACAGGTGGCAGGGGAATTATCAGGGCAAAATGTCCGGGCTTCCGGAGCAGTTCTGGGAGATTCCATCCAATATGATATGGATACTTTGGAATTGAGCTTTACTGTTGTCCATGTTCCCGGGGATAATAAGCTGCTTGAACAAGAAGGCGGTTTGGCCAGTGCTCTTCACAATGCTGTGATGGATCCAAATCGTCCCAGTATTGAAGTGGTCTATTATGGTCCCGTTCCTGATTTGCTTCAAAATGAAGCCCAGGCAATTCTCACCGGTAAGGTGCTCGCTTCCGGGGTATTTGAAGCTGATGAAATTCTATTAAAATGTCCTACAAAATACGAGGGATCAGTCCCGGATCAAATTGAGTCTGAGTCCTGATGTTCCAATATAGAAGGTTGGTAGGGAGATGGTAAATGGCAGCTGATATTGGTTTTGGATCATTAATAATCGCCTTAATCGTGTCAATTTACGGATTGGGTGCAGCATATTATGGACAACAGAAAAGAAAGGAAATCTGGGTGCTCAGCGGGAAGCGAGCAATGGCCATGGTATTCCCGCTTCTGACTATATCTGTTGGATCTCTTATCTATCTCCTGGTGATGGATCATTTTGAAATAGTGTATGTCGCCGAAGTTTCCAGTCGCAGCATGCCGGATTATCTCAAGGTCACAGCACTCTGGGGAGGGCAGGCGGGGTCTTTGCTTTTCTGGTCCTGGCTGCTGTCAGGATTCACTTCGGCTGTTACACTCCGGAAATGGGATCGTGATCAAGATTTTTTACCCTGGGTGATCATTGTCAGCTTGGCAACATTGTTATTCTTTTTGATATTGAATGTCTTTTTTGAAAATCCCTTCATCCAATATTGGCAGACGCCGGAAGGGATTATCACGGCATTCTCCAGTCCTCCTGGGGGAGTATCGATCTTTCCAAGAGATGGCGGTGGATTAAACCCACTGCTTCGTCATCCGGGCATGATCATTCATCCACCAATGCAGTACCTGGGTTTTGTTGCTTTCATCATTCCCTATGCCTACGCTATGGCGTCATTAATTACCGGGCGTTCAGATGACCGCTGGATTCAACTTAGCCGGCGTTGGACTCTCTGGGCCTGGTTGTTTCTATCACTGGGTTTGGTATTAGGAGCCCGTTGGGCTTATGATGTGCTTGGATGGGGAGGATACTGGGCCTGGGATCCTGTTGAGATCTCTGCATTAATGCCCTGGCTATCGGGAACGGCTTTTTTGCATTCGGTCCTGATCCAGGAGAAGCGGGGCATGTTTAAACAATTAACTATGGTTCTAATCATCCTGACCTTTAATCTGGTGATTTTTGGAACTTTCTTAACCCGCTCGGGACTCTTGTCCTCAGTACATTCCTTTACCCAAAGTACAATAGGACCAATCTTTTTAGCATTTATTTCAATCACTATGGTAGTTTCATTAACACTGCTGACTCGTCGTTGGGATAAACTCAAATCCCGGGAAGTTCTTACTTCATTTTTCTCCAAGGAAGCCTTGATTATCATTAGTATTGTGCTTTTATTAGGGATTCTGGTGACTTCTTTTTGGGGAGTAATATTCCCGAAGATTTCCGAGATGGTGACCGGGCAGAAAGTCACTGTCGG
>JAZFRV010000143.1:0-3663 GCA_036445875.1 Anaerolineales bacterium | reverse complement strand
AGGTTGGATTGGTGCTAGGTGTAAGCGCTGCAACAACACCCATTGGCCAGGCGATCTGGTACAGTTTTCGCTGATCATCACGCTTAACAATTCCCACAGTTTTGACGTCTTTAATGGATTCCCAAACAGATTTCGATGCGAACTGGTTTTTGATTTTTTTATGCTCTGGAACACCAAAACCCGTCTCTTCAGCAGCCATCCGCCCTAATCGTTCTGCTGCACCATAAGCTGCTTCCGCCATGGCTTCACATACCCGATCAACCTCCGCCTGGGTAGCAAAACCCCAGGTTTTCTGGGCTTCCCGCGCGCTGAGAACCATCTGGCGGGCTTGCTGTATTGAACGTAAATCCTTGTCAAATTCTGGCATAGGTTCTTCCTAATTATATTAAAGGGGTTTTAGCTTTTCTGATAAGTAACTTCACCAAGGACACTGAGATGATCAATTACTGCCATAATTACCGCGTCAACCGGACGATTTTTAGTAATCTCTGTTTGCCGGCCGCTGGAACCATGCGCGGTGAGAACCAAATCACCAATCCCGGCATCCAATGTATCCACCGCAACATAGGGTTTACCAAAAGGTAATCCATCCACATCGGTTTGCCGTAATATTAATAACTTCCGGCCTTGCAGGGTAGGTTCTTTGATGGTCGATACGGTTGTTCCGATAATTTTTGCAATCAGCATGAATTGCTCCTAAACATTCTCAGTTTCTATATACAACGTCTCCGTCAACTTCCAGGTGATCCAGGACCGCCATAATGACTGCATCCACCGGTGTTTCCTTGGTAATATTTGTCTGCCGGGCAGCGGATCCATGGCAGGTCAGCACCAGATCTCCTATACCTGCATCCACCAGGTCAATTGCGACGTAGGATGGACCGATTTGCTCAATCCCGGCAGCATCCATTTCCTGGCAAATCAGGAGTTTTGTATCCCTGATCCGGGGATTTTTTATAGTAGAAATCGTGCTCCCTTTCACCCGGGCAATTTTCATCAATAGTTCCTTTTAATAAGCAGCTGCCTTGGATGTTGCTGGGGCAGGTTTTCCATTGCCATTGGACGCCAATGCTCCCTGAACAATTTTTACACCAGCGCTGGCACCCAGTCGGGTAGCTCCAGCATTGACCATATTCTGGGCATCTTCAAAATCACGAACGCCGCCTGAAGCCTTAACTCCCATCTCCGGACCCACAACCCGGCGCATTAAATGGATATCTTCCACAGTTGCACCGCCGCCGGAAAATCCAGTTGAGGTTTTCACAAAATCAGCTCCCGCTTCCTTGGAAAGCAAACAAGCGGTGACTTTTTCTTCTTCATTTAGTAAAGCGGTTTCAATTATCACCTTTACAATTGCTCCCGCTCCATGCCCCACCTTAACCACTTCGTGGATATCTCTGGCAACTAGGGTTAAATCTCCCGCTTTAACTGCGCCGATATTGATCACCATATCAATTTCTGTCGCCCCATCCTTAATGGCAGTCTGGGCTTCAAAGGCTTTCACTTCAGGGGCAGATGCACCCAATGGGAATCCGATCACTGTGCAAACTTTTACCTGGGTTCCCTGGAGCAATTCAGCACACAACTTAACATGGGTGGGATTTACACATACCGAGGCAAAGTGAAATTTACGGGCTTCATAACAAAGTTGAGCGATCTGGTCAGCGGTTGCATCCGGTTTAAGCAGTGTATGATCAATCATACTGGCAAGATCCGGATCATCGGGAAAGGCACCCAATTGTGATGTCAGTCGGGACGCACCGGCGCTGATTACTTCCCCAACCCGGTTAAAACAAGTATCAACACAGATACCTTCTGCGCACTCCGAGGTGCAGTACTCTCCTGCCGATTGGTTCGCCCGATATTCGTTTTCATTAAATGCAATCAAAACCTCACGGGCAATGACTTCAACCAGATGTTTCACTTCCTGTTTTGTTGTATCCATAATTTATTTCTCGATTTCCATGATTTTGTTTACCCGGCGGGCATGCCTGTCCCCACCGAAATCCGTTTCTAAAAATGTACTCAAAATCTGTTTTGCCAGATTGGGGCCAATTAATCCCGCTCCCAGGGTCAGCAAGTTGGCATCATTGTGTTCCCGGCTGTTGACGGCAGTGGAATAGTCATAACACATCGCTGCCCGTACACCAGAGACTTTATTGGCAGCCATGCAGCTGCCGATCCCTGCACCGTCAATCATGACACCCCTCCAGGCAGCTCCTTCTTTGACTTGTTCAGCGACCGCCCGGGCAAAATCTGGATAATCCACTGAGTCTGAACTGTTTGTTCCACAATCAATCACACTATATCCAATCTCAGACAGGTATTCTTTCAAGGTTTTCTTTAGCTGAAAACCACCGTGATCTGCTCCGATCGCAACAACTTTCCCCCCAGAGATCCCCGGAAGTTCTTTTATTGGAGAAGGAGCTGCTGGACCTGAATTGTTTTTAGGTAATTCACTCATCAAGGCAGAAACTACCTCATCGACAATTTTTTTCAGATCAGCATCGCTAATATTTTCCATAATCTTCACTCTCTTCCCGTATCAATCGGGAACCGCTGGAAAACTGCGGTTGGTGAAAAAGCTGACGCTTTTAAATTAGTATAAAATCGGAAACGGTCCGCTCTGAATTCAGATTCCACGTATTCAATCACCCTGCCGTCCGCTGTTCGGGTTTCCCGCCGAATGACCAGCACAGAGGCTGGCTGCACTAATCCCATCAACTTGGCAACTTGGGGCGTTGCTAATTCGGCGCCAATTTCTTGTTCTGCGTGATCGGGTTTCATATTGTATTGAGCTGCCAGGACTTCATATAGCGACTCTTTTGAAAAATCATGCTCCAGAATTCCGAGGCAAAATTCGTGGGGTAAATAAGCTCGTTCAATCGCGGCTGGTTTCTGATCCACTTCCCTGAGCCGGTTTATGAAAACCACTTCCGCGCCCAATTGCAGACGCAGGATCCGCGCCAACAATGGATCAGCTGAGATCAAATTAGCTTCCAACAATTGACTGGTAACCTGTTTCCCACGCTGAGCCATCTCCTGGGAGAAGCCATACAGGAACTCTACTGTTTTTGGAAAATGGGTCTCGGTTACAAAGGTACCTACTCCCTGGACAGACTCGACATACCCCTGGGTAGCCAGATCTCGCAGCGCATGGCGAATAGTATTTCGTCCCACCTTGTACTGCTCACTTAAAGCATGCTCTGATGGCAGCCGCGCTCCAGGTTGAAGTTTTCCTTCCTGGATTTGCCCTAAGATCGATTCGGCAATTTGTTTGTATAGCGCCTGGGTCATCATAAAGATTCAGTCCCTCGCGAGAGTGATACCAACCTGTTCCTACTTGTTCCTACATGTTCTATCAAAAGTATACAAGAATATTGGTAGGGTGTCAAGACATTATTGCACCCCATATCTGGGGGCATAAACCGTGATTCCCCCTCCCGAAGGGTGTAGGAGCGTTTTTCATTCAATATTTATCAAAAATCGGTAGTGGTTGGAGATCTGTTTCAGGAATGATGATGGATAAAAAAATTTGTTGTCCCCCGCTGGGTTTTAGGTCATTTCTGTGCTGCGGAAATAGGTGTTTATTTCATTGATCCCAAACTTTGCTGGGAATATTTCTCAAAATCAAAGTCTAAAAACGGGATCTTTTTTTCCAAT
>JAZFRV010000142.1:0-4796 GCA_036445875.1 Anaerolineales bacterium | reverse complement strand
GAGCTGGCCTGCCGATACTTCCTTGAGAGTTCGTCGACCACAAACCCCAGGGTATGGGCAAAGTGCAAATGGGGATCATTAAACAAAAACCAGCGTTCCCAAATCGGTGAAAACATAGTGATCATATACTGCATCAGTAAAAATGTCCCGGCCATAACAACTGGTGAGAAAAACGCGATTGGTTCGCCAGCCCTCCTTGTTAATGTAGTTAATGCCAATACAGAGCTGGCAGTGATAGGTCCCCTCATAACCCACTTAATCAACCTGCGTTTTACGACCCTGTCTGGCCAGGGAACACCAAAGAACGCGACCGCATAAGCCATGATAATGATTAAACCTGATACAAAGAAATTACTTGTGACGGCCGCTAACCAGAATACATAGGGATGTAGAGAGGCAAATGCTGATCCAAAAAGCAAATAGGGATAAGAACCTAACGCTGGCGCCAGTGCGCCCACAATCAGGTATCCAATTCTTCTCCGGCCAGATCTGGTTCTGGTCCGATGGTATGCTCTCTGGAAATTGACCCAGGCCCAGATCATACTCAGAGTGTAGAATGCTGAAAAAACCCAGGTCAGATTTGTCCTTTCTAGATGAGGAGTGACCACATTGTCAACCACAAGTGGTCCCACTAGCAGTGAGAAGGGAATTGACAGGAAAAAAATTCCAGAAATGACAAAGGTAGCTTTGACTAATTTAGTCCTTCGTCCCCGGGAAGGTCGTCCAGTAGTCGCTAGAACAGCATCAGATAATAATCCGTAGGCTGCCGGTAAAAAGATAATGCCTATCCATTGGAATTGATACCAGCGTTCTATCCAAGTCTGGGAGCTGACAACACCTGCAACGGATTCTCCCACAAAAACAATCACGACACAGGCCATAATAAAAGCAAACGACCGGGCAACTTTATCCTTCAGATTAAATGTTAAAGCATAGAGAAGCAGAGAGAAAGCGGTGATTGAGATACCAGCTGCCAGGAGCTGGTTAATTGTCTGCAATACTAGCAAAAAGTTCATATATATGAGGAAAAGAAGATGGCTATCTCCTGATCACGGTAATACTGATCGTTGTAGCCGGAAAATTCAAAACCCAATTTATAAGCAAACTGAATTGCTGGATAATTTTTGGGCTGCATCTCCAGAGTAAGACGATGAATGCCTTTTTTTCCACACCAATCCTGAGCAGCCAAAACTAAAGCGCTGCCAATTCCGTTTCGTCTGATTATCCGATCCACAGCCAGATCGTCCACCCAAGCGCTGGCCGGGGCTAGTCCTAATCGGACACTAATGTAACCCCGCACAATTTCATCTTCTTCAGCCAATAAAAGCAAGTCCCGTTTGGTCCAATCGTCGACCAGTTTGCGAGTAATACGGGGGTAATTGACATGGACTTCACGCGGTAAACGGACTTCCCGGAAGGATACCTGAGTTTGAATATCGGTTAGATCTAGCGTCATTTGCCAGACATGTCCGGTTGCGTAATTATGATCTACAGAGACCATTTTAGGGATGTCAGTAGAATTTGCGGGGCGAATATTTATTTCAGTCATAATCCTGTCCCGGATTAATCACTTGGTGAATCCACGTAAAGATATACTGCACAAGGATCTCTTTGAATCCCCTGATTATCAATAACCACTAGGCGCAAATAGTAATTACCCGGTTCTAATTGGGTTGTGTCCCAAAAACCCAGTTTTTCATTCTCTTTGGGCGAATCTCCTGCCTGGATTGTTAACCAATTACCCAAATCGCCTTTGGAAATTTCAAACTTATAAAAACCAAAATCGGTGATATTCACCGTACCTTCCACCTCAACAATATCCTGAACGGTTGAATCATTCTCAGGGTAGGTAATTATCACCTCATCCGGAATACATCCGGCCTGGAAAATCTCTGTACCCGGCAGATGGGTTTCCTGAACATCTGTAGAGGAAGTCTCGGATTCCACGGCAAGAGTTATGGTTGAGGTAGCCAACAAATCAAGTGTTGCAGTCGGTATTGGCTCGATAGCCGGCAAAGCCGGAATTACATAAGAAACCAGTCCAAATTCAGCAGTTGCCAAGAAAAGCAAAACGACTAACAGCGCTGCGGAGCGATTTAATCTCAACTGAGCGCTTTTTTTTTCCAATCCGAATGCCGCGGCGCGTATTTCTTCCCAGGCAAGATAAAATTTACGAAGCTGCCATACTGTAAAAGCTCCCAATACAATATAAATCAGAAACTCAAGATCTTTCAAGTAGCGCAATATTTCATTCATTGATTTGATTGATGGTGAAACCAAGAGAAATTAAGGAACAATCGCAGAACTGAAGGGAAAATAACCTTAGACTTCATTAACTCGATTAAATTGCCCGCAGGACACCGCGGATAAGTTCCATCATTTTCGGTGCTAGCAGTTTTCCGGTCTCAATCACTTCTTCGTGAGTAGTTTCCGCCTCCCCATACAGTTTGGATGAGTTCGTGATTCCAGAAATTCCCAGTACACGCTGCCCACCATGATTGGCCACAATTACTTCTGGAACAGTTGACATGCCTACAGCATCAACACCAGCATTTAGCAGGAAGCGTAAATCTGCCGGGGTTTCAAAAGTGGGACCAGCCAAACATACATAGATGCCCTCGTAAAGGGTTATCCCTAACTCTTTGGCTACTCTCTGGGTTAACTTTATCAAATCACGATCATAGGCCTGACTCATGTCCGGAAATCGAGTACCAAATTCTTCCATATTAGGACCCCGGAGAGGGTTGGGGCCAGCCATGCCTAATAAGTTTAGATGGTCAGTGATTAACATGGGATTCCCAGGCGTAAAATCCTGATTTACCCCTCCTGCAGCATTGGTAACAAGCAGGATCTCAATCTCCAAGCGCTGCATCACCCGGATCGGCAATGTGACCTGGCTCATTTCATAGCCCTCATAATAATGAATTCGGCCGTTCATTACCAGGATATCTTTCCCTTCAAGTTTTCCAATAATCAGCTCTCCCGCGTGCCCTTCAACAGTCGATAAGGGCCATCCTGGCAGTTCATGGTAAGGGATAATTGTTGGATCCTGAATGGATTCAGATAATGGTCCAAGCCCCGAACCCAGTATTAATCCTATCGTTGGTTGAACGGATATCCTGCTTCGAATTTCATCTACTATCCGGTCCATATCTTCAATCGTATATTTGGTCTTCATTAAATCATTCACCCTTCTGAGTTATCTAAAAGCGATCTATTTTATTATAACATCAGGCTTGTTTCTACTTTTACTGGCGGTAAAACTATGGCGATTATGAAAAAGGAATCCAATATTCACTTAAGATAATACTTCAGTGAATGCCTGAACAACATCATCAATATCTTGATCCTCAATCCAGAGATGCAATACAAGCCTGAATTGGCGCTCTCCGGTTATACCGACCAAGACTCCCAATTCCTTTAGTTTTATGGATGTTTCTTCTGCATCCAGATGTACATCGTCTGTGAGGTTAACATAGACCATATTTGAGGGAGGTTTCTGATGTTCCAAGGATAAGGAATTAATACCGCCAATTTTCCGGGCCAACGCCGCTGCCCGGAGATGGTCTTTCTCCAGGAGGAGTAGGTTCTTATCCAGGGCATATATGCCAGCCGCAGCAATCACACCAGCCTGGCGCATACCGCCTCCCAGCATTTTGCGCGTTTTGCGAGCCCGTTTTATGAATTCTGTATTTCCACATAACACGGATCCTACGGGAGCTCCCAAACCTTTACTCAGGCAAAACATCACTGAGTCTACTGGTTCAACAAGTTCAGCGGGATCCAGTTTTAATGCGGCTGCCGCGTTAAATACTCTTGCCCCGTCCAGATGAAATTTTAATTGATGTTCTCTGGCAATCTCTCCTACCTGGCGGGTATATTCCGGCGTCAGTGCAACTCCTCCGCAGCGGTTATGCGTATTTTCCAGAGTAATTAACCGGGTCGGCGGATCGTGAATATTATCCATTCGAATTGCTTGTCTGATATCCGCCACCATTAATGTGCCATCCTGTTGATTTGGCAAAATATGGGATTGGATGCCTCCCAGGGCCGCGATGCCGCCAACCTCATATAAGAATGTGTGGGCTTTATCTCCCATAATAATTTCGCTTCCCCGCTCACAATGGGTCAGGAGGGCAGCCAAATTCCCCATAGTTCCAGATGGAATAAATAAACCAGCTTGCTTTCCAAGCAATTGGGCTGATTTTTCTTCCAGTAAATTTACCGAGGGGTCTTCTCCATAGACATCATCTCCTACCTCTGCCCTGGCAATCACTTCACGCATTTCAGGAGATGGTTTGGTTACTGTATCTGAACGAAGATCAATCATGTTTCGGGACTCCTTCTTTACCGATTCTCAATAAATCCAGGATCTCAACCAACTCATTCGCCAGCGGCGCTTCGAAAGTTCTTTTTTCTTTTTCTCCCGGGATGTGAATAGAGAGGCGAAAAGCATGTAAAAACTGCCTCTTGGTTTTTATGGTGGGTCTTTTCCTGCCGTAGATAGTATCACCTACAACTGGACATCCTAAAAATGCCATGTGAATCCTGATTTGATGGGTCCTACCAGTAAGAATTGAGACTTTTATTAATGTATGACTGGGAAATAATTCCTCTGTGAAATACTCACTGATCGCTTCTTTACCATCTCGGTCTAAAACCGGCGCCATGCGCTGGCGGTATTTTGTATCTCTCCCAATGGCCACCTCAACTCTCCCCTGAGGAGTGGGAGGTCTACCGTCTACCAAAGTCAAATATTCCTTGTTTACAATACGATCCCGGAATTGATCTTGCAG
>JAZFRV010000141.1:0-6380 GCA_036445875.1 Anaerolineales bacterium | reverse complement strand
GGTCGCGTTCTTTGGTGTTCCCTGGCCAGACAGGGTCGTAAAACGCAGGTTGATTAAGTGGGTTATGAGGGGACCTATCACTGCCAGCTCTGTATTGGCTTTAACCACATTAACCAGGAGAGCTGGCGAACCAATCGCGTTTTTCTCACCAGTTGTTATGGCCGGGACATTTTTACTGATGCAGTATATGATCACTATGTTTTCACCGATTTGGGAAAGCTGGTTTTTGTTTGGTGAGGATAAGAACAAGTTAACCTTACTCCAGAACTTGGAAGAAAGATTGTTTACAACTGATGATCTTAAACAATTCCTCGAGGCTGTTCTGGCAGCGATCTGTGATCGACTTCAAGTCCAGAGGGCTTTTACAGCGTCATTTAATATTACCGGATTGGATTACCTGGTGTCAGTTGGAGGACAAACAGGAATAGAGGAAGAAGATTTATCACATAATATCCTGAAGATCGCCAACACAGAAGATAGGATAGGGGAATTTGAATTGTTCTCCTGGGGAGAGTACTGGATCATTCCATTATTCAGTGAAGGAAATCAGGACGACTTGTTAGGGTTAGTGGGAGTGGAAATACCTGGCGAGGATTTCCATGGAGATCAGAAAGAGGCCTTTCATATATTAATTCAGCGTGCATATCAAGCCTTGGAAGATAGAAAATATCAGCAGCAGGTCTTTACTTCTATAGAAGATTTGACTCCTCAAATGACGCGCATCCAGAGTCTGCGGGCAGCTGCCAGATTTGATGGATCTGATGTGTTGTCTTCAGCGACCAATGATCTCATCCTGGATGAGGGTACTCTAACCGAATGGGTCCGGAATGCGCTTTCAGATTATTGGGGAGGCCCAGATTTATCAGAGAGTCCCCTGCTTCAGTTGAAAATTGTCCAGAATGCGCTTGATGACCATGACGGGATCTCTGTGAGAGCTGTCCGGTCCATATTAAGAGAGGCAATTGATAAGATCCGGCCAGAAGGCACCAGGCGATTTACCCTGGATTGGGTTCTTTATAACATTTTAGAGATGAAGTTTCTAAAAGGGCAAAAGGTTAGAGATGTTGCCAGGCGGCTGGCAATGTCAGAAGCCAATTTATACCGAAAACAAAAAATAGCGATTGAAGTTGTGGCAAAAACGATTTTGGAGATGGAAAAACAAGTTCGAAAAGGAAATAAGAAATCTTCTTTAGAAAATGACTAAAAAATGTTACAATCAATTTTGCTCGAATAAATATATTGGGGATCATTAATGGTTCAAAAGGATCATTCTCAAGAAACACCGGGGGAACCCCCTCAACTGGGAGACTCCTGGTGGAAAGCAGCTTTGTCTGAAGGGGAAGCCGGTTTTACGAGTACTGAATTTCAAGAAGACTCCCAACCTTCCTCAGAGCCCCACATCCTGTCCGTGGTTAATTTAATCCAACCGGAAAATAACTGGGACTACATAGAAGGGCTGTATCAACAGGATGAAATCATACAATTAAAGGTTGTCGGTTGCAATCAGGGCGGATTGCTGGTCGAGGGGGAAAAGATAAATGGGTTTGTTCCAAGCTCACACTTGCTGGAAGGACAAAACAAGAAAGAATACCTTCACCAGACAGTATCTCTTAAAGTTATTGAATACGATAGAGATCGATGCCGGGTGGTCTTATCGGAACGCGCAGCCCAGGCTGAACCCGGTACCAGGTTAAAACTTCTGGATACTCTGGAAGAAGAAACCTGTATTCCTGGAACAATAACAACCCTGACAGATTTTGGCGCATTTGTTGACCTGGGGGGCATGGAAGGATTAATCCACATCTCAGAACTTTCTTGGGGCAGAGTGGATCATCCTTCAGATGTGGTCGCGGTTGGGGACGAACTTGAAGTATATATCCTAAATATTGATCGAGATGAAAATAAGGTGGCTCTCAGTTTGAAAAAGATGTGCTCTAATCCCTGGGAGACAATCACTGATCGGTACTGTCAGGGTCAGATTGTTGAGGCTGTAGTTAAGAATATCGTTTCTTTTGGAGCTTTTGTGCGTTTGGAGGAAGGTGTGGATGGCTTGATCCATGTATCCGAATTGGGGGATAATGGGGATCAGGTTTCACCCTGGGATGTACTCGAGGAAAATCAAAAGGTTGAAGTTGAGATAATTCACCTGGATCCGAAGGAGCAGCGTCTCGGGTTAAGTTTGAGTGTGGGGAAATAACAAAGTTTTTCAGTTAAGAACATGTTTAATAAATGGTGGGATCTCTTAATCGGAGTTTTGTTTGGCATGTTATGTGCTGGGTTAATCCTGCTGGTATCAAAACCAAAATCTGGGAAGTCAATATTACTGCGTCCTCCTCCTACTCCGGCTCCAGTGGTTGTGAATGTGGATGGGGCAATTATTAATCCTGGTGTTTATTCGCTACCGGTCCACAGTCGGGTAGAGGATGCAGTGGAATCGGCTGGTGGATTTACTGAAAATGCCCGCCCTGGTTCCATAAACCTGGCTGCATTGGTTGAAGATGGCAGCCACATTTATGTGCCTTATCAAAGCGCAGGAAATACCTCCAGTCCTGATAACGATGCTGGAACCTATACCATGTCTGAATCTGGGGAAATGATCGTTTTGATCAATATCAACCAGGCTGCCCTGGAGGTGCTGATTACTTTACCGGGAATTGGCCCTGTTACAGCAGAAAAGATTATCTCTTACAGGGAGGAGCAGACCTTTGCCAGGATTGAGGAGATTCAAAAAGTTCCTGGTATTGGACCGTCAACCTATCAAGAAATAGAAATGCTTATTACTGTGGGGGAATAAACAAAATATGCAGAAACCTTAAAAAGACAAACCTTGTCAGTCACATCATTGGCGGGAAAGAACAGATCACCGTTGTTGGGCGGTACCTTTCTGCGCTGAAAACTGACAAGGTTTTTTATTTCTTCTGGATTAATACATCCAGGTTATTAATAACCTACGGAGCTTTCTTCAGAACGGGCAAGCCATTTTTGGTTTCAGATACCACATACCCTGCAGGAACTGCGTCCAGAGCGTCTTCTTTGGCTTCTTTGCCAAAGTAGTAGAGGGTTGATTGTTTACCACTTTTTAGAGTGCGGGTCTTTCCATGCAAGTAGTACGTTACGCCTTTTGAGTTTACTTGACTGAATGCCATGATATCTCCTTTATCTTCGGTAATTTGTAAATCCGCCCAACATTTCTATTGTGGGGTGGTGATTCCCCGGGTTAAAAGATACTAATTTCCTGTAAGCATTATACTATTTCAATTTCATTGCACAACAGGATGATAGTTTTCCTGCTCTTATTGTAACCCCTAAACCTTAAAAAGTTCTGAAATTCCCCCTGTTTTTAGGGGTTTTTTGTGTTTAAAGCAGGTTTTTCAGTGAAAATTCCCCATATTCAGCTGAAATTGTGAATCCCAAGGAATTATAGAGGTTTATTGCGGGCAAATTGTCCTGTTTTACATTAAGCCCGATAATGTCAACATTTTCCAGGAGAGACACACAGAGTTTTGCTGTAACTGCTCTCCCCATACCCTGATTTCTATATTCAGGATGGGTTGTAATGTTTCCCAGCGCAGCTACCCTATAGGCTGGAGAGAAGACATGGATACCACCGACACTTAGTAAGTAACCGTTTTTTCGGTATCCATAAAATTTCCTTGTCAACAACATCCGCGGATCAAATGAATTTCCCGGGTAACTTTCTTGATAAAGAGCTTGAATTTCTTCCCGGTCTTGTTCCGTTAGGAGATCGGTATGTTCTGTATTTACACTCTTAATTTGAGATCGATCCTGGAGTCCCATTTTATAGTGACTCCCACAATCAGTGGTTGAGAACTGGTTTAAAAACCCCTCTTCTACACCAGGGGTGAGATGAGCATAGAATTCGATTGGCAGGAGTGGAATCAGCTGCTGGATATACTCATTATCCAAAGCGCCTGGATCAGATAAGGCCAAAAGGACAGGCAGCTCCTCTCCCTGATACAACATCACAACCTTATCTACGGAATGATCATTCTGGATTCCATAACAGGTAGATTTTGACCAGTAGAAGTCATCCAGGTCTCCCAGGCTGTACAGGTGTAGTTGGATGTTCTGCTGGAAATAGTCGGATAATTGGCTGCGGTCTCTCAGTTGAACAGGTTGAATAATCTTGAAGTAGTGAATTGTTTGGTTGTTGAAAATTTCATTATGGTAAATTCGCTCCCAGTTTATATGAAAATCCCAGTCCTGTCAAACAGCTATTTTTACTCCTGTCCGTATTTTCTTTTAAATGGGGAACATTTAATTCGGTATAATCAGAAAAGGTTTTAAATTTGAGTTCATGGAAAGAGGAATAACTTATGGTTTATCCCCTTGTCGAATGTGTGCCGAATTTTTCAGAGGGCCGCAGCCAGGTATTAATTGACGAAATTAAAACAGTAATCTCTGCTATTGAGGGAGCATTTATTCTGGACACCCATATGGATGCGGATCATAATCGCAGCGTTGTCACCTTCGTAGGGCATCCCGATGCGGTCGAAGAAGCTGCTTTCCTTATGATAAAAAAAGCTTCTCAATTAATAAACTTAAACAAACACACCGGGGAACATCCTAGAATCGGCGCGACAGATGTGGTGCCCTTTGTGCCAATTTCCGATATAACAATGAAGGAATGTGTGGAGATGGCTCACCGGGTTGGTGAAAGAGTAGGAAAAGAGCTGGAGATCCCGGTATTCTTTTACGAGGAAGCTGCCCGGTTCCCGGAACGGCGACGTTTGGAAATTGTTCGTAAGGGTGAATATGAAGGGTTAATGAAAGAAATCAGCATTAATCCCGACCGCTACCCTGATTGTGGTCCAAATGTATTAGGATCTGCAGGGGCCACAGTGATTGGAGCCCGGGAATTCCTGATCGCATATAATGTAAATCTGACAACCGACCAGGAAGAGATAGCTAAAAAAATAGCCCGGGCAGTTAGGCAGTCGTCAGGGGGATTGAAATTTGTTAAAGCCCTGGGGATGATGGTTGATGGGCGAGCTCAGGTTTCTATGAACCTGACAAATTTCCGGAAGACTCCTCTGCCCAAGGTTGTTGAAGCGATTCGCACAGAGGCAGAAAAATATGGAGTTGGAATCTACAACAGCGAACTGGTAGGTATGATTCCCCAGGAAGCAATGATCGATGCTGCAGTTTGGTACACTCAAATGGATTTATTTTCTCCGGATCAGATCCTGGAAGAGAAAATGCGCTCAGTGGTTGGAGAAAACAAACAAGTGAAATTTCTGGATTCTCTGGCAGCAGGAACGGCAACACCTGGTGGTGGATCTGCAGCAGCTTATTCTGGCGCCATGGCAGCGGCTTTGGTATCCATGGTTGCCCGATTAACTCTTGGAAAGAAAGGCTATGCGGATGTTGAAAAAGATATGGAAAAGATTCTTGCTGAATCTGAGGTGCTCCGGGAGGAGCTGACCCTGGCTGTAAGTCAAGACTCAGATGCATTTTCCCGGGTAATGAAAGCCTATAAAAAACCAAAGTCAGATCAGGATCGCGAGAAGGCTATTCAGGATGCTACCTTGGCAGCATCAGAAGTACCACTTGGAGTCGCGATAAAAGCGCTTCGGGTTTTCGAACTTGCCATTAAAATCGCTGAATTGGGGAACAAGAATGCCATCACAGATGCTGGAGCAGGAGCTAACCTGGCTTTGGCCGCAGTTACCAGTGCTGGCTACAATGTCAGAATTAACCTGGGTTCACTGAATAAAAAAAAGGAGAGCAAAAGGCTGCTTTCGGAAATGGAGTTAATTGAAGACAGGGCCCTGGAGCTAATGAAGAAAATAAAAGAGATCGTTTCGGAAAGAGGAAAACTATTCTGAGGTCTTCCAGTGCACCGGGAGAATATCGATTGATTGAAGTACACCAAGAGATGGTCAATAGCTCAGAAGGTTGTTCTATATTCATCTAAATATTGATGTGTATCCAAATAAAATGAAAAAATCCCTGATCTGGATAGTATTAATTATCGTGATTATATTGGTCGGTTTTGCGGTAAATATTTACCTGAATAGAGGTTCCCTACCCTGGTCTCCTGGATATAAGACTGCTACTGCTTATGTACCTCCCCCCGGTGAACAATTACCCACGGCAACATTCTTTTCTCCTTCCCCGGCAACAGCGACCGTTGAACCTGATTTGCTCTGGTTAGACCCGGCATTGCCTGAAATGCTCATCGCGCAATTAAATTTAGCCGGCAGGCTGGAAATGACAGATCAATTGGATCTGTCAACAACTGCGCTAATGATCGGTTCCGAGAATCCCCTCACATATTGGATTTATGTACTGAGTGCTCCCTTCCCGACTGTTTCCGATGGTATTTCATCCTCAGAATTAAAAACAGCCTGGAATGG
>JAZFRV010000140.1:0-11737 GCA_036445875.1 Anaerolineales bacterium | reverse complement strand
GCATCTCCTGTAGCTATACCTTCTTGATAAATCCTTTTTACTGACGGCCAATGATCCGGTTTCATCTTTGCGATATTCATGTATTTCACCCAATAGCATTAGTCTTCTGTTTTCTCTTGCGGATATTTCAGATGACAGGTGCTGCAAAAAAATGTCGTTTTCATCCTTTGTGCCTCTTCATATTATCAAGAAGTTCTATACCGTGTATGATAGCATGTGAGCGCTTGGGTCGCCCTCGTGAATAATAGAAACCTGTTTGGCACAAAAAAGAGCCCCGTTCAATGGGTATTGAACTCGGGAAGAGGGTGGTATTGATCTCTAATAGGAATGTTCTTGACTCTGGGGGGCAAAGGAACCAATCAGAATACCATGTGCGCGACTATCAGGGACAGGACGATATTGAATAAGATGAGTGAATAATAATAGATACCAATTCTTTCATACTCGAGCTGTCCGTTTTTTTCAGTTACGATGAAGTCCAACCAACTAGTCGTGAATTTCTCTGTTTTTATTCGATATAACATATGAACAAGAAAACTTAATATAAAAAACGGAACAGAAAATATGAGTGTCTTGCGTACGCCATAAAAGAACAAGTGGGCTCCTAAATATCCCAGGATCAAAAACACTTTCAGAATCTTGTACCATTGAGGCTGCAAGGCATGGGATTTAATAAAGCTAAAATCATCCCTGATTTCCTTAAATGGGTTTGGCATCGGCTCACCGCCTTGTTATTGCACTTAAAGAATTAACACTACAGAGATTATTATCCGAAGCATGATGTCCATATTCATTCTCCAAATTCTATCTAAATTATTATCCTACCAGTGGCGGGTTATATTTTCAGTTCTTGAATACCCGTGAGGCAGTCGGTGTATGTTAAATCTGGCAATAATTCCGTCCTGAATCTAGTGGTGTCTCCATAATAAGAAACCCGACCGATATCAATAAAATCTTTTGTTAATGGGCTGATTGTGCCAAATATTTTTGATGCCAGCTCAAATTGGGCTGCGACAAAATAAATCAACCACAAGGGCATTCTCCATGGCTTTTTACATTCCCAGACACTGCAGGCAAAATCTAGAAAAGTTTGTAGTGTGTCTGTTCCTTCATCGCCTACATGGTAGATACCCCGGGCGTTTTCACTTTTGATTGCCGCGGTGACTGCTCTGCAATAATCTGTTTTTGATATCAAATGAATTTCAGTAGGTTCCTGCCATACACCAAGCAGCCATTTTTTCGCAAACCATTCTGCCGCATCAATCATTAGGATCCCTTTACCATAAACCATGCCAACTCTGAGTGAAATCGGAGAATCGATTTCCTCAAATAGGTGGACTTCTTCTTGTAACCGGGTTTTGGCATGCACAGAAATTGGATTCCCGTCTAATCGCCCAACTGCCGGAAACTCTCGTGATGTGGGTCCCTCAACATGGGGAAAACTGATCAGGATTACTTTATTGATCTTTTTCTCTTTCGCAGCAAGAACCAGGTTCTTAAAATATTCAGTATTTGTTTGGTGTAAAAATACTTCCGGGGTTGCCTGAAATAATACGCCTGCAAAATGGACAATACATTCTACGCCCTCCAGACAGGAGGTTAATGTTTTTGGGTCAGATAAATCAGCCTCACGAATCTCGGTTCTGGGATTTTCTCTGATATCAGGTGATATTTCTGTTCGATGCTGCATCAGGATCAAGTTCAACTCGGGTTCATTAACCAGGATATATTTGGTCAATAAGCTGCCAAGATTACCTGAAGCGCCGGTTATCAAAACGGTAGTCATATTTTTATTATGGGAAATATCAGGTTTTTTTCCTAGAGATAACCAGGGGTCGAAGGACGGGAGCATTGTCCTTTGACTTGATTGGGTACTTCTATTATATTAATCGATGATTTGCACACCATTCCAAAAAGCGATATATCCAGCGATTTCTTTTGCAGCGTCATTTGGGCTGGGATAGTACCAGGCAGCATCTGAATTATGTTTTCCTTCTACTTCAAGGCTATGATACCTGGCATTGCCTTTCCAGGGACAAACACTGGTTTTATCACTCGCTATCAATAAATCAATTTTAACTGAATCGGGTGGAAAATAGTGGTTGCCTTCAACTACAATAGTTTCATTGGATTCGGCGATGACTTCATTATTCCTAATGGCTTTCATGCTTACCGGTCCTTTAGCCGGATAATTAGGTGGATATACACCATAATGACCGCCCGTAAGACATGGTTCTTACTTACTCAGATCTAATCCCCGCAGCAAGCCGCCTATTCCAAGGGCAGATCCTGGCCCAATTCTAATTCAAATGATTCCCGAATAATGGTTCGCTTTTGTATTTTTCTATTTTTTATCTTAATTCTTTCCAGGTGGTTCAAAGAAAACGGGGGGAGGTTTTTTTATATTCGAGGTAACTTTCACCATATTCTTCTTCCAGCCAGGTTTCCTCGGCAAGAGGGGTTACAACAAACACCAGGATCAGCAGCAAATGGGTGATCCATAAATAAAGAGAATTGCTGATGATGCTGAGCCCAACAAAAAGAACCATATCTCCTACATATTGCGGGTTACGCGTGAATCGATAAGGTCCCACTGAAATAAACCCATCCTTAATCCCGGAAGTGTTCTTCGTCCCCAGGGTATGGATCCCCCAAAACAAGAGTAGAGAACCCAGGGCAATAAGTGGAGCTCCTAGGATCCATCTCAAATCGCTAGTGAACAGCCCTGAGTTCCAATCAAAGATGATTAATAAGAAATTTATTCCAAACACCATATAAAAAAGAATCCAGGAGACCCTGTACTGCCAGGAGGATTTTCCTGGTGGAGGCCAAACCTGTTTATCGGGAACGACGACAGACCAGCTGGCGCCAAAAAGAAGTATTAGAAGGACGATAACGTCGATCAAAAAAATGATTAGAACAAGATCAGCCATAAGGGTTCTCCCGAATAAAACTATCTGGAATAAAAGCAAATTTATGCTTTTATGACAACGCCCTGCCTGGGACCTACCAGGAGCTCAATCTGGTCATTCCGATTGTTGATATCTGCCTGCCCAAATAGGATTATTGTCTCTTTCCCGGGAACAACCACTTGCCTGGGCTCGTCTGCGGTATTGAAACATACAAGTATACGTTCATTCTCCAGGGTCCTTTCTATTGTACAGGTATCGTGGTTAGCCTGGAGAATATTAAATTCTCCTGTTCTTAAGACTGGATTATCAGCCCTTAAGGTAATGCAGTCCTGTATATAAGAAAAAAGATCCTTATCCCAATCCTGCTCATCCCAGGGGAAAGATTTACGGCAGTCCGGATCCATATATCCATTTAAGCCAATTTCAGATCCATAATAAATGGTTGGTGCACCGGGAATTGTAAACATAAATAGCGCTGCCAGTTTAAGGGAATCTTTATCCTCATTTACACAGGTAATAAACCGAGGCGTATCATGGCTTTCAAGGAGATTCAATTGAACTTGGTTAACACCAGGATCATACCAATTAAAGATTTCCTTAATCCGGTCAGAGAACTCAGACCCAGTCAGAGGTCTTACATGTTCCCTGTAATTTCCCAACCGTTCCAAAACCTTCATATTTAAACGATGATTGGCAAAAAACCCTAATGATGTGATCGTAATTGGATAATTCATTACCGCATCAAATTGGTCTCCCTGCAGCCAGCGTTTGGATTCGTGCCAGATTTCTCCAACTATGTAAGCCTCAGGGTTGATTGCTTTTACTTTCTGGCGAAATTCCTGCCAGAAACTGTCGTCATCAATTTCCTCCGGTACATCTAATCGCCAACCATCAATGCCAAAATTTATCCAATATTCGGCCACATCAAAAATAAATTGGCGCACCGCGGGAAAATTTGTATTTAGTTTGGGCAGAGCTGGCAAATCCCACCAAGCCTGATATCCAAATTTCTTAAGACTTCCCACTCCCTCAACCTGGGTTTCATCAGAATACGCATTCCAGGGCAATCGCCCTTCCAGGCGGTCTTCATCAAAATAAAACCAATCAATATAGGGAGAGTCCTTTTTATTTTCAAGGGTGTGGTTAAACTGCCAGAAGCCGCGGCTGGCATGATTAAAAACTCCGTCTAGAACTATCCGGATTCCCCGCTCGTGGGCTTCTTGAAGCAATTCTTTCATAGCCTGATTTCCACCTAATAATGGATCTACATTGAAGTAATCATAAGTATGATAGCGATGATTTGCCGGGGAGGCAAAAATTGGGTTAAAGTAAATCGCAGTAATGCCCAGATCCTGTAAATAATCCAGTTTATCAATCACCCCAAATAGATTGCCACCTTTAAATCCATATCCTGTTGGTGGGCTTTCCCAGCTTTCAAGATTTAAGTATTCTTCGCCGGGCTGAGGAGTGCGGGCAAATCGGTCTGGGAAGATCTGGTAAAACACAGCATGTTTTACCCATTCAGGTGTCGTTATCATTTTTGTTTATCCCGATGAAGAAGCATTTACTTTCAACTTCTTCAGAGTAGTTTATTTTATAGTGGATTTTGGTTTTATGGAACCAAAAGTAATCCCGGGGAATAACCCGGGACTACTTATTATTTACTAAATATGAGCTCTACCACAAAAAGTACGTATCCAAAAAGCGGGGGGGGCAATTATCCATCCCTTGCTGTCTTTTTTCAATCTCCTACATCTATCTCTAGTTGGTGATTGATAAATCTGAACTCTCTCAAAATCCGTTTCTTGCTCAATCCCATCTTTGTTAAAGAGTATTTGTGTTTGCTTTTATAAGATTTAGCTTTTTCTGTCTCGGCGTTCATATTTCGGATAAAAGTTGGGCTGAGATTTAAATTGAATCTTTGGTATATCTTCTCTATCGTCCCTTTCGGATCTGAAACTAGCTCGTTATATCGGATCCGGATATATTGATCTGGCGGCAAGGTCTTTAAGTATTGGTGTGGATAGAGGTACCAGTGTTTGCTGTGTTCTATGACAGTTTCCTGAAGAGCGTAATCGGTTTCAGGATCTCCATAGTTATGGAAGTGTTTTGAGAAGAGGCTGATAGAAGAGGGTATTACCTGCAGTGGATTTCGAACAATATTGATGTATTTTGCATCGGGAAATCTTTCATGCAGGGTTTTTACCTTTGGTGAGTAGCTCGGGTTTTTTGAGATATATCTTTTACCGTTATGGGCGTAGATATGTTTTTTTACCACCTCAGAGTAGTATTCCATATCATTGCTTTTTTCTTCAGCAGAGACTTGATCATCGTAGTAAATATATCTTTTAATTAAGTCTGGGAATGGGAAGAAGGCTAGCAAATTATAGGTTGACCAGATGTGCAAGAGCACATGTCCGTCCTCTTCTGCCTCAGCGATCCCGATCTTATGCATTTCGGTATCCTTTTCCACAATCCGATTAAACAATTTAATGATCAATCGGGCTGGATTTCCAATCGCATAGTTGATTTTCATTAACCAGTGAAAGAATTTCCGTCCAACAACAGAAGGTGCCAAATAGATCTCCCAGCTTGAGAAGCTTGTTGCCTCATCATCTTTTGTTAATAAGCGATGAAGGAATGTGGTTCCTGATCGGAAATTTCCAACAATAAAAACCGGTTCTCTAATCTCCTGAGCCTGGTGATCAGGATAAAAAATGTTGTCCAGTAAATAAGCTGCCCGGATGCTGAGCTGCCAGAGGGGATAAAATATAAAAATAAATAATACGAAAAAGAATCTCTTAGGAGATAATCGCCCTGGTGTGCCTTCAGATTTTAGGAATGAATATTGAATGGTTTGTAGATAGAGTCTAATGTTGAATTTCATATATATTTATCCGGGGTTTCTATCGATAAAAATATATGTCTCCCGGATCGATCATCCTCTGAGAATAACCATGTTCCAGATACCAATATCATTATATACCCGGTTCAAGTCTAATTCCAGCATATTTCACTCCCGGATCTATGAACGATTAACCTTAACTAAGGATGCTCCCCTCTAATCACTCACCTGTTTAGTAGTGTTTGAGATCTGGGATCGTCGTTTTAGATATAAGCGGAGTGTTTTTCCGCTTCATTTGTTATTCAAACTATGAATTAAACACCAAGCTCAGCAGCGGCTAATTCTGTTCTCTGGGCACGTGCCTTAATTTTAGCAAAAGCCGTTTCTCGTGAACTGACAACGTCATCGCTGAATGACGAGAATCCGCAGTCATCAGTTGTTCCTAACTGCCCAATAGGAATGAAGTCTGCTGCCGTCAGAACCCGATCGCGGACGGTTTCTGCAGATTCCACATTCTCATCGTTAACATCAATTACACCGACAAATACTTTATGATTGGGTTTCAGGTGCTCTCCAATCAATTGGAGTGCTTCTTCAGGGCGCTCTTCGCTGGCCATCTGAACATAAAAATTTCCAACATCGAGAGTCATAAACAATGGAATTAACTCGCTGTAAGCCACATCAGCACAGTGGGTCGAATTGTGATCTCCTCCAGGACAGGTGTGGACACCAATTCGTTGTCTTACTTCGGGTGTGAAATGAGATAAAACCCGATTATTAAGGTCGATAAATTGCTGAAGCAAGCCTTTGGAAGGATCGAGCTTAATTGCCAGGCGAGCTTCTGTAAAATCAATCTGCACGTTTTCTGCTCCATTATCAATGCAGCTGCGAATATCAGCTACTGCATGCTCTATCAGGTCATCCAAGAACTGTTCCTGGGAGTAACCCTCTATGCCATCTGCGGGATAAAGCAAGGACAAAGCCGATGCTGAAATAACTGCTTGTTTCACAGGTTTGTTGGCAAATTTTTTGGCACGGGGTAGATAGGATCCAGCATAATCACCATATCGGAAAGGGCCTTTGGTGATGTGGGGTAGTTGGCGTTCATGACCATCCTCGAAGGGAATGGCCACGCCATCCGCGGCAAGATTATCTAAGTTTACCAGGGGATAGGTTACGAAACTTGATTTGGTTTGTTCACCATCAGTAATAATTGGGGATCCGGTTTTTTCAAACTGTTCGATGGTATCACGGACAGCTTCATCAAATAAGCGATCCATTTCTTCTGCTGAGATAGATCCTTCAGCAAAATTGCTCATTCCAGTTTGTAATTCACGGGATCGGGGTACACTACCACAGGGTTCGGTTGGAATTGCCATTGTTATTTCTCCTTTTGATAGTTAATACGGTATCCTTCAATCGACAAACCGTCAATTTTATTATGTTATTTTTAATATAATTCATATATATAATATAAAAGGGGGGTCATTAATTGCAAGTTGTGAGCAGGGGGAAGTATGGTAGGGGGGAGAATTCAACTCGGCGGTGTGGGGGTTCATCGGTCGTGTTGATATCAGTGCTTGCCATTCTGGGAGCTTCCTTTATAATGAAAGTGTGACAAATATTTATTATGATGAGTACGGAGATTAGTACTCTCCTGGTCCATTCAGAGAGTCCCCGGTTGGTGCGAGGGGATTGGACAGGAACGGGAAATCCTCTCCGTATCCTTGGCTGATAAGCGAAGGAACATCGTTCCCGCAGGAGCTGTATGCCGTAAGGGCGCCGGACCGTCCGTTATCCCGGATTAATGAGACCGCAATCCCGCGGTAAAAGCAGGTGGCACCACGAACGCCCCCTCGTCCTGCTGGCGAGAGGGCTTTTTAATTAATGAAACCAGGAGCTCATCCATGTTAGATATTCAATTATTCCGTGAGAATCCAGATCTGGTCCGAGAAGGATTAACCAAACGCCACCAGGAAACCTCACCAGTGGACGAGGTCATTCAACTTGATCAAAAACGCCGCGATTTAATCCAGGAAGTGGAGCTCCTGCGGGCGGATCGCAATCAGGGGTCCCAGGAGATCAGTGAAATCAAAGACCCAGATCAGCGCCAGAACAAGATATCTACTATGCGTGCGGTGGGAGATCAAATCGATGGACTTGAAAGCGATTTGCGGGTAGTGGAAGAAGATCTCCATAATTTATTGGCGATATTTCCAAATCTACCTGATGATCTCGTACCAGTTGGTCGTGATGACACTGAAAACGAGTTGATCAAACAACCAGGCGATCTTCCTGAATTCAAATTTGATCCCCTGGCCCATTGGGACCTGGGTCCCGCCCTGGGTATTCTTGATTTTGAGCGCGGAACTAAACTTTCCGGAACCCGATTTTATGTACTCAACGGCACCGGCGCCAGGCTGCAGCGGGCCCTGATTAATTTTATGCTGGATACTCATACTCACCACGGATACCAGGAACGATATATTCCCTTCATGGTTAAAGAGGATATTTTGTTTGCTTCCGGCCAACTTCCAAAATTTGGTGGGAATCTCTACCACGATCACGAAGAGGATTTTTGGTGGGTGCCAACAGCCGAAGTGCCGCTGACCGGCTTACACAAAGATGAAATCCTGGAGGAAGAAGTCCTGCCCCTGAAATACACCGCTTACTCAGCTTGTTTTCGTCGTGAAAAAATGAGCGCAGGGCGGGAAGTTCGGGGCATTAAACGCGGTCATCAATTTGATAAAGTAGAAATTTATGTTTTCTGCAAGCCTGAAGAATCAGAAGAACAGTTCCAGCGCATGGTGGAAGACTCAGAAAGGATCTGCCAGGCATTGGCTCTACCCTACCGGGTTAATAAACTCTGCACAGGTGACCTGGGGTTTGCCGCTGCCCTCACTTATGACATAGAGGTTTGGGCGGCGGGTTGCGGAGAATGGCTGGAAGTCTCCTCAATTTCTAATACTCATGACTTCCAGGCCCGGAGAGCTGGTATCCGCTACAAGCCGGAGGGAAGCAAAAACACCCGTTTTGTTCACACCTTGAATGGTTCAGGGTTGGCTCTTCCCCGGGTGATGATCGCTGTCCTGGAAAACAATCAGCAGGAAGATGGCTCAGTTGTGATACCTGAGGTGCTGCTTCCCTGGATGGGGGGAATTACCAAGATAGAGAAAAATTAATTTACAAGGGAATTCCGAGGTCAGCTCGACCCCGGAGGCCTTCGGGTAAAAATATTTATGCCAAACTGGCTTAACCTCTCACTAAATATACTCATCTATCTGACCATGGCCGTTGGGCTGTTCGGTATGGTCGTCCCTATTTTCCCTGGAGTGGTAATTATCTGGGCGGCTGTGCTTATCCATGGTTTTATGACCGGGTTTGCGACCCTGGAAATCTGGGTTTTGGTGATCATCAGTTTATTAGCGATCGCCGGCACTCTGATAGATAATTTATTGATGGGCGGGAAAGCCCGCCAGGCCGGCGCCAGCTGGATTTCGATTGGCGGTGCTCTGTTGGCTGGTCTGCTCGGGACCTTTGCCTTTCCTCCCCTGGGGGGAATAATTGCTGCGCCAGCCTTGCTGTTTCTACTGGAATATTCCCGACTGCGAGATTCAACTGAAGCCTGGGAAATCACTAAAGGCCTGCTGACTGGTTGGGGACTCTCTTTTGTAGCCCGATTTTTAATTGGCGCGATAATGATAACCATCTGGGTTATCTGGGGTGTGCGTTGATTGAGCATTAAACGACCTCGGTGGTTGATTTATTCCAATTGATACCCACTATCCCATCATCTACACTTAATCCATATCTAGGAGCATCTCATGACCCAGGATACCGGAGGCTATCAGTCAGATCCCTTTGTTGCCCAGTTATATGATCAGGTCATCCCCTATCGGGATCGTCCGGATGTAGATTTCTTTGTGGATACAGCCAGACAATCCCGCGGTCCTGTTCTGGAGGTTGGCTGCGGAACTGGTCGAGTACTGATACCCACCGCCCGGGAAGGGATCCTCATCACCGGGTTGGATCTATCCAATCATATGTTAGATGTTTGCCGGCAAAAATTAAAAGAAGAACCCCGTGAAGTACAGGACCGGGCAGTTCTGATTCAGGGAGACATGAGGGAATTTTCCCTGGGAAAAACATTCTCCCTGGTGACTATGCCTTTCCGTCCCTTCCAGCACTTACTGACCGTAGAAGATCAGCTCAGCTGCCTGACCAATATTCGCCAGCACCTGGAACCAGGAGGAGCGTTGATCCTGGATATCTTTAACCCATCCCTGAAAGGACTCTCGGCAGACAACCTGGGGGAGGAAGTTGGAGAAGAGCCCGAGTTCACCACGCCTGAAGGAATCAAGGTTTTGCGTTTTAATAAAACCAATCAGCGGGATCATTTTAACCAGGTGATCGACGTGGAATTAATCTATTATTTGACCCACCCTGATGGGCGGGCGGAGCGACTGGTTCACGTCTTTCCATTCCGCTACCTGTTTCGTTTTGAAGCAGAGCATCTTTTATCTCGCTGTGGCTTTAAGGTGGAAAAAGTGTACGCCGACTATCAAAAAAACCCTCTTGGCTCAGCTGATCCCGGAGAGCTAATTTTTCTTGCCAGGGCAATCTAGCCGTGAAAAGATCTCGTCGAATTCAATATTTGATTTTTGTTTTTCTAAGGAGAGCAAGATATGAAGCCCGCTTTATTGGTCATTGATATGCAGGAGGTTTTTTTTGATCACGGTCCCGCTGTGGCGGAGTCATTAACTAACGCAGTTGAATATATAAACGCGGCGATTGCCATCTTCCGGGAAAAAGAATTCCCGATCATTTGTATCGAAGACCTGGAAGAAGAAGCTGGACGGGTTCCAGGTTCTGCTGGGTTTGAAACCACTTCAAAAATTGAGTTGCTGCCTGCAGATCCCAGAATCCACAAAACCTACGGTAATGCCTTTAACAAAACTGATCTACACCAAAAGCTCCAGAATTTAAGCGTCGACACGTTAATCCTGACTGGTTTCGCTGCCACTCAGTGTGTTTTATCCACTTACCGGGGTGCGACCGATCTCGACTATTCCCCCTTGATTTTCCGCGGTTCCCTGGCAGACGCAAGCCAGGACAAAGTCCGCTTTGTTGAGGACATACACGATTTAATCTCTTATGGGGCTCTGGTAAAATTCTTTGAACTGCTGTAAATATAATGCCTTAAACCATAAAGGCTCCATCCAAAAACACCTATGCCATTGACACTCAAACCTCATAACGTAATCCTTTTCCAGGGAGATTCCATTACCGATGCTGGTCGGACTCGCTCTCGGATAGGTCCCAATTCTCCAGATGGGATGGGGTTTGGTTATGCGCGCTTTATTGCCGATTATTTACTCAAGGAAAACCCTGGTAATTTTCATCAATTTTATAACCGCGCTGTTAGTGGGGACCAAATTCATAATTTAGCTTCTCGCTGGGAGCAGGATACTCTGCGCCTGATGCCAGATGTGATCAGTATCTTGATTGGGGTGAATGATACCTGGAATCATGCAGAACTAGGCTTGGGATCCGATCCAGAAACTTTTCAAGGAATCTACCGCAAGATCCTCTCGAATACCCGGGAGAAATTGCCAGATATTCAGCTAGTGCTTTGTGAGCCATTTCTGTTATTAGTTGCTGATGTTGATCAAGCCTGGATAGCTGATCTTAATTTGCGCCAAGATATTATCCGCGGTCTGGCAGAAGAATTTCAAGGGATTTTTGTTCCGTTTCAGGCCGCCCTCAATCATTCCGCTCGTGAAGTACCACCTCGTCATTTACTGGAGGACGGAGTGCATCCAACAAGGAAAGGGCATGACGTATTGTATGAGAACTGGCTATCTTCTGTATTCAGACAGTATTAAATAAAAAAAGCACACGGCTTCCTTTAAGGAAGCCGTGTGCTGTGGGTTTTATATAACCGATCTATTTCTCGGGCGGCGGGACAGGTAAATCTTCT
>JAZFRV010000139.1:0-8174 GCA_036445875.1 Anaerolineales bacterium | reverse complement strand
CGAAAATTATTCTATCACATCCATTTCACCAGTCAAGAGTTTTTCACTCGCGTTCAATCTAAAATTCACCCACATCACCCAACCGAAAATGCTCCATCAACAACATGCCCGCCAGAGTTGCGCCTATCAGGATTGTGCTTAAAGCCATGGCCTGGCCGTAATTCAAAGCACCTGGGCGGGACAACAACCGGTAAATCACGATCGGCACCGTGGGATATTCCGGTCTTACTATCAACGAGCTGGCTCCAAATTCACCCAATGAAATCGTGAACGAAAAGGAAGCCGCCACCAGCAATGCCCGCCCAATCAGGGGCAGGTCAATCTGTTTAAATACCTGCCAGGGAGAAGCGCCTAACACTGAAGCTGCCTGCCTCAAATTGGGCTGGATGCTTTGCAGGGCAGGGGTTAAGCTGCGCACCACAAATGGAAAAGCCACCAGGGTATGGGCGATAGGCACCAGAAGAGGGGATGCCCGCAGATCCAGCGGGGGCTGATCCAGGGCTACCAGGAATCCCAAACCGAGCGTAACCGCGGATGTGCCAAGAGGCAGCATCAAGATCGGGTCCAGGATCCGGTCCAAAACGGTCAGGTTCTTTTTCGCCAGGGCCCAGGCGGCCGGAAGTCCCAGGACCAGGGCCAGAACAATTGTAATTAACCCGTACCCAAAACTCACTCCCAGAGCCGTGGTAGGAGGCACATAAAAGAGCGATTCTTGCGGATTCTGAGACAGTGCCCGGTAAAATGCCAGGGTGAATATGGATCCGGCTCCTTCACTTCCTGCGATATTACTCGCAAATGGAGTAAAGGATCGTCCCGCCAGAGCAGCTAAGGGGGAAATCAGGAAAATCAACAGCAAAACGATCAAGATCCCGGCGGCGATTTTGCCTTTCCGGCTGCCAATCGCTCGCTGAGTAGTTTTCCGGGAGGCAAGATCCAGCGGACGGCTTAGCCCGGCAGTGATCCGGGTATAGATGACCGTTAATATTAAAGTAAAGCCCACCTGGAGCAGCGATAGGATTGCCGCCAGGGGCAAATTAAATAAACTGATGGTCTGATAATAAATTTCAACTTCCAGGGTGGCAAACTGGGGTCCACCCAGGATCAAGACCACCCCAAAGGAAGTGAAGTCAAAGATAAATACCAGCAGAGCTGCCGCCGCAATGGCGGGAAGGATCAGGGGTAGGGTAATTTCCTTGAGAGTTTGCCAGCGGTTGGCACCTAATGTCCTGGCCGCAGATTCCAATCGGGAGTCCAGTCGACTCCAGCTATCGCCCACTACCCGCAGAACAATGGTGGTGTTGTAAAAGACATGGGCTGTAAGAATGGCAGCAAAAGTATTCACAAATTGGATCGGCGGTGTTTCCAGCTGAAAGATTTGCATCAGGGCAGTGTTAATCCAGCCGCTGGGTCCCAGCAAGGCATAAAAGCCGGCTGCAACAACCAGGGTCGGCATCACAAAAGGTACCCCGGTTAAAGCACGCAGTAGCTTTTTACCCGGGAAGGTATGTTTGCCAAATAAATAGGCACCAGGTAAACCCACCAGCAGGGTCATCAGAGTGGAAAGAAAAGCCTGCTTAAAAGTAAATCCTAGCGCATTTTTTACAGTGGGGGAGGTGATCGATTCCCACAAACCGGATAACAAACTGCCTTCCATGCGGGAAAAGCTTAAGCCAAAGATTCTGCCCAGGGGGTAGAAGTAAAATAGGACCAGGAATGTCAAGGGTAGAAACCATAAGAGGGGGCTGTGAGATAGGGAGACGGGGTGACGGAGTGAGGCAGGGGGAGACGAGCTGAGTTTGGGATCCGGAGGAGAAGTGAGGCGCTGGGGTGTGGAAGAGTTCATGTTTTTATAGTTATCTGAGTAGTTTGGAAATCGTTTCCTTTTATATTAATATTTACCTTAAAACCGTTTCAGTCCAATCGTTGATCCATTTTTCGCGGTTTTGGGCGATGGAAGCCGGGCTGACATCCGCAGTGATTTCCGGCACATCCAGGTATTTCTGAAAGGTTTCTTCCAGGACAGCATTCTTATTGACAGGGAAGACATACATGTTAAGAGGAATATCCTCCTGGAACTCAGGGGAGAGCATAAAATCGACCCACTTTTCTGCCAAGTCCCGATTTGGGGTTCCCTTGAGAATGCCCACAAATTCAATCTGTCGGAAGCAGCTGCCGGGGCTGGTCACAGCTGCAGTGGGAGCCTCTTCCAGCGGTTCTTCTGCAAATAGCACCTCAAAGGGAGGGCTTGAACCGTAGGAGACCACGATCGGATCCGGTCCACCGGCCTGGCTGAACTCGGCATAATAAGCGGTTTCCCAGTCGTTGACAATATTAACCTCATTTTCGACCAGTTTTAGCCAATATGCCAGGTAGCCATCTACACCAAACTCCCCGATGGTGGTTAGCAAGAAAGCCAATCCTGGAGAGGAAGTAGCCGGGTTTTGCACGGTTAGCAGGCCTTTGTATGCCGGATCAACCAGGTTTTCCAGGGAATCGGGAGGGTCTAGCTTATTTTCCTCAAAGTAAGCTTTTTGATAATTTAAACACACGTCCCCAAAATCTACCGGTAGAGCGCGGTATTCTGGATCCAGTTGGAAGACCAGGTTAATATCTTCCAGGAGCGGGGACTGATAGGGTTCAAAGATTTCCTCTTCCAGAGCCCGGCTGAGGAAGGTATTGTCCACTCCAAAAAATACATCTGCCAGCGGGTTTTCCTTGGAGAGAGCGGCTTTGTTGACCGCTGTCCCAGTGTCTCCCACTTCCAGGAACTGCACCTGGACATTGTTTGTTTCTTCAAAGGAAGCCACTACTGAGTTGGAGACCGCAAATGAATCGTGAGTCATCACTTTCAGGGTTCGGAGATTCTGCTCAGATGGTTTTTGGGCGCAGGCGGTGGCGATCAATACGACTGCAATAAAAACCAATATATTTACTTTCTTCATTTTATTTTTCCTGTGAGTTTTTCATCTGGGTGTGAATGACTGCCAGCAGGCCGGCATTAAGCTGAATTGTGGCCTGATCAGTTGCCAGGCAGTTGCTGATTCCCCGGGTACATCCAAAGGCCAAATTCTCATTCTTCAGGGGGTATTCCAACCCTTTTGTTGTGATCCGTGATTGCCCTGGCTGCAGGGAAAGCAGTGAGACTATGTCACCGCGAGATCCATTAATAGTGATTTTGTGCCCTTCCCGAAGGACTTGCACTTCTTCCCTATCGCATAACAGCTTGATCTCCGCAGTGTGATCTGGATGAGCTAACAACAGCAAATTGCCATAACTCATATCCAGCCGTCCCCCCACCGCGCCGTAGACCTCAATCTGCTCTGCGCCATTTTCCTGGGCGTAAAAAAGAGCCAGTTCCAGGTCGGTTTGATCTTTCCGGGCAGGATGGCGGATGACAGTTACCCCGGCTTTCTGCCAATCCTTGATTAAATCGGGGGATGTAGAATCTAGATCACCGATTAATATGTTGGGTTTAATTCCCAGGCTCTGGCAGTGGCGGCTGCCGCCGTCAGCAGCAATCACCAAGTTTTCTCCCTGGATTTTGATGGGATTCTCGGAGGGGCAGAATTCGCCGTTGGCAAATATGATTGATTTCATTGCTCATACCTTTGGAAACGGTTCCCTTTGAGGAAATAGTTTCCTTAATATAAAAAAATCCTCCGGCTGGAGGATTTGATATTTGCATCCCTCCGCCGGTATGATCCGGATCAGGTTTGCGGGTCGAAAACGAATGTTTTCCTCTCAGCCTCAACTTCGGCTCCCCGTGCTTGTATTGGGTCTAGGGATAGTATAAGAAATTCGTAGTTAAATGTCAAGGTGAAGAACATGTTTGAATGGGGTCAAATTGTCAAGCTTGGGAAGACCACTTGGGAAATTGAAACCGTTTCCTTTTAATATCTTTAAGAATATCTATTGAGAACCTCTCGAAGGATCGCCTGATTTTCAGTGGAAAAGCTGGGCAGGATTTGCCGGATAACCCGCAAGATACGCGGCTTGGAAGCTGTGGACAGCTGCTTTTTCAGGAAATATAAACTTTCCTGCTCAGATCGCTGAATCAAAATCTTCAACACTTCCAGGGTTTCTTTGATTAAACCTTTTTCATCAACCAGCAAAATCCAGTCTAGAAATTTATAGAGCAGGGGTAAATTTTCGAAATCCTCCCCTTCTGCAAAGGGAATAATCCCGAATAAAACAGCCTGGCAGTTATTTTTGGAGGGGGAGTTTAACAGCTCCTGGAAAAATTCCAGAACCAGGGCCGGTTTTTCTTCGACCAGGCGGGATAGACCCCTGGTAGGCAATAAGATCCGGATTGTATCGGACTTGCTGTCAGATAACCAGGATTTTATACGTTTAAAGATCGAATCCGGGTTAATGGGCGGCAGTTCTCCCAGCAAAGAGATCGCCAGGGTGTGGGTTTCAACCCATTCTTCTTTCCAGAGAGCATCGATCAAGAGGATTCCCTGTGAAGGCTGGGTATTAAGTGGATCTTTTAGTTCAGCTTCAATTGCCCGCAGTACGGGTGGGGCAACCTGGTGAGAGTGCAGCAGCAGGGGAGTCCGGGTGATTTTATTCTTGCGCACCCGTACAGCATAAAAATCCAGGATATCATGCAGCTTCAGCACAAAGGCATCAGGATCTGAGTATTTTTCGCTCAGTTCTACACTTTGTATCCTCAGTCTGGCAGGGTTGATGGCCGTCATACAGGAAGATTTTTCTGCAAGTAAAGGAAGGCAGCCTTGACATCCACTGCAATAGTTATCCGGGCCTGATCCAGAGCAGGTATATACTCTCCCTGTTCGGATAATAAGCCTTTAATAGTTTTATCCCATCCCGAACCGATCACGATTAGCGGTTTTTGTTGATCCGGCTGGATTTGGAGCTGAGCCCAGGTTAAAACTATTTCGGTCAGGGTGCCGATTCCGCCTGGTAATGCCAGGGCGGCATCACACTCGTCAATTAGGACATACAATCTTTCCCGGAGAGTAGGGCAGCGTTTTTCCTGCATCACCCATTGGTTGGGTGCAACCGGTCTCCAGCTTTCAATTTCATCGCAGGTGACGCCGATAACGTGTCCTCCGGCTTCTGACGCACCCCGGGAGACTGCTTCCATGGTACCAATATAGCCGCCGGTCTGGACTGCATAACCCCCCGAGCCGAGCAGAGACCCTAATCGTTGAGCCTCTTGATAGACGTCGGAGCCAACTTTTGGTAGTGACCCGCCGAACACGGTGATAGTTATCATGGCTAGATTATAAACTATGGGGGAAATAAGAAAAGGAAACGGTTTCTTTATGGAAGCTGTATCCAGCCCTTTAATGGAAGTCTTTTCCTGTTTGATGGTGTTACAATACCCTTGATTGTCCTGCAGATGTGGGGAATTAATTATGGATATCATCTTAACCCATGAACGGACAGATTTTGATGGGCTCGCATCCCTCTTGGGCGCGTACCTACTTGAACCGCATCTCACCCCGGTATTACCCCGTCAGCTGAATCGCAATGTGGAAGCTTTTATCACACTCTACGGCGTGGAGCTTCCCTTCCTCGATCCGCGCGATTTGACCGGTGATCCAATTGAGTCGGTTACATTGGTAGATACCCAATCAATGACCAGCATTAAGGGCATGGTTCCAGATTTAAAAGTCAAAATTATTGATCATCATCCGCCTAAAACGGATCTGCCGGAGGATTGGGAGATGGTCATCAAGGAAACTGGAGCAACAACCACTATCTTTGTACAGGCCATCCAGGAAAGAGAAATACCCCTCCATCCTATTCAGGCAACCTTGTTGCTTCTGGGTATATACGAAGACACTGGATCCCTGACCTACACCAGGACCACTGCCGAGGATATTTTTTCGGCCGGTATCCTGGTTGAGCGTGGAGCCAGTTTGTCAATCTTGAGAGATTACATCAATCATCCTCTTTCCATGGCTCAACAACAAGTATATGAAGACTTGCGGGCCTGCGCGGAGAGCTTGATCATTCACGGCCATAATTTGATCATTGCCCAGGCAGATGCTTCTGACCTGGAAGAGGAACTCTCCAGCCTTGCTCACAAATTGCGTGATTTGCTCGATCCGGATGCATTATTTATCTTGTTAATTACATCTGGTGGAGTACAGGTTATCGCTCGATCCACGGATGATCATATTGATGTCAGTGAAGTTTTATCTACCTTTGAAGGCGGGGGTGGTCATCCCCGGGCAGCAGCAGCTTTGATCAACGATGCTTCAATCGATGATATTTATCACAAGATTGTAAAAATCCTACCCCAGTATGTTAAACCGGCAATCCGTGCTAAGGACATCATGTCCCGTGATCCACAAACCCTACCTCCGGATACGCCGGTGAAAGAAGCCGCTGATCTGATGATCAAATTCGGTTACGAGGGGTATCCGATCGTGGATAAAGGTGAAGTTGTCGGCTTGCTCACACGCCGGGCAGTGGACCGAGCCTTGTCCCATGAGCTTAACCTGACCGCTGCCAGCTTAATGGAGGCGGGGGATGTTCGTGTGTTTACATCTGATTCCTTAGAACAAATCCAATTTAAAATGACAGAATCTGGTTGGGGCCAAATCCCGGTTATCAGCTCCCGGGCAAAGAAGATAGTTGGGATTGTCACCCGGACGGATTTAATTAAAATTCTTGCTCCCGATCGTCCCACACCGGGACGTCAGAATTTATATCCCCGACTCGAAATTTCTCTACCAGAAGTCCGGCTGGAACTTCTTAACCGCATCGCGGAAGTGGCTGTGGAAGAGAAATCAGCCCTTTATATCGTGGGAGGTTTTGTGCGCGACCTGCTGCTTGACCATCCCAGCCTGGATTTTGACCTAGTTGTGGAAGGTGACGCGATTGCCTTGGCGAATACGATCCAAGAGAAATATGGAGGCCGGGTGACCAGCCACAGCCGATTTGGTACAGCTAAATGGTTCATTGATAAAGAACAGCTGACCATCCTGGGTTCTACTAAAAAATTACGAGAATCGCTTCCCAATACATTAGATTTCATTAGCGCTAGAACTGAATTTTATACTCATCCTACTGCGCTTCCCACGGTGGAACGGGGAAGTATCAAGCTGGATTTGCATCGAAGGGACTTTACAATCAATACCCTGGCGCTGCGCCTGGATGGGCATCATAAAGGAGAGCTATACGATTATTGGGGTGGCCTGGATGATTTGAAGGGGAAATTGGTCAAGGTCCTGCACTCTTTATCTTTTGTGGATGATCCAACCAGGATCTTAAGGGCAGTTCGCTATGAACAGCGTTATGGTTTTCAGCTAGATCAACGCACCCAGGATTTATTACTGGAAGCCAAGGAATTATTAAAACGGGTTTCCGGCGACCGCATTCGCCATGAACTGGACCGAATATTTGATGAGGAAAATACTGGCCAGATGATGGACCGATTAAGCGAATTAACCATCTTTAAAGCAATTCATCCTGACCTGAATTGGGATCAAGATTTGCTGAAGTTGGTGGAATCATTACCTGGAAAGGAACATCCTCCCGAGTGGAAGATTGAAGAGGATGGGGGTGGTATTCCCCTCAGCCGGACAATTCTATATACCGTCTGGTTAATGCAATCCCCGGTTGGGAGCAATGTTAGTCAACGATTAAAGTTGGTCAGCTACTTAACGAGGGTTATTGAAGAAGCATCCAGACTGCGGCTGACACTGAAATCCTTGTACAAACTACGTCCAAGCCAGGTAACTGTCAAACTTAACCGGATCTCTAATATGGCTATTTATGCTGTTTACCTGGAAGCCGGGGAACCCAAATACAAGGGTGTCCTGTCCCGTTATTTATCTTCCTGGCAGCATGTAGAATCGAATATCACCGGGGTTGATTTAATGAAAAAGGGATTGGATCCGGGACCGAGGTACTCGGAAATTTTAACCAGCATCCGAAATGCCTGGTTGGATGAGGAGATTAGTACCAAAAAAGAGGAAAAGGACCTGTTAAGGAGCCTTTTAGTGGGAGAAGATCAGAAATAAAATTACCAATAAAAATCTCCTGAACTGGATGGAAATGGATTAAGCAAGAAAAAAAATCCCTGGTAGCGTTCTCCGGGGGATGCCTTGCGTTTAGATTTTATTAATGATAAAATGAGTTCTCAGAGGGAGGCAAGCAATACTGGCGGCGACGGAAAGTGGGTCAACCCCACT
>JAZFRV010000138.1:0-11797 GCA_036445875.1 Anaerolineales bacterium | reverse complement strand
GGACAAGATGTGTGACCAGATCAGCGATGCCGTTTTGGATGCCTGCTTTACCCAGGATCCAAGATCTAGGGTTGCCTGTGAAACGGCAACAAAAACAGGATATGTCATGCTGCTGGGTGAAATCACTACTACAGCAGATATTAATTATGATAAATTGGCGAGGGACGTAGTCACTGGAATTGGTTATGATCGTGCGAAAAAAGGATTTGACGGGCAAACCTGCGGAGTCTTGGTAGCGATCTCACAGCAATCTAGTGATATTGCTCTTGGTGTGGATCAGGCTTTGGAATCCAAAGCCGGGGAAATGACTGAAGCCGAAATTGAAACCATCGGCGCAGGTGATCAGGGTATGATGTTTGGTTACGCTTGTGATGAAACTGCTGCCTTGATGCCAATGCCGATTTTTCTGGCGCATAAGCTTGCTCGCCGGTTGGCGGAAGTTCGGAAAAATGGCACCCTGGATTGGGTCAGACCAGATGGGAAAAGCCAGGTAACCATTGAGTATCAGTATGGTAAACCAGTTCGAGTTGATACCGCGCTCATCAGCACCCAACATGCTCCTGAGATTTCCCAGGAAGATATCCGTTCTGCCATCATCGAACATGTAATCCAGCCAGTTTTGCCAGAAGAAATGGTAGACGATCAATTAAAGGTCCTGGTAAATCCAACCGGACGATTTGTAACCGGCGGACCAATGGGAGACGCAGGATTAACCGGACGTAAGATCATAGTTGATACTTACGGTGGTATGGGACGGCACGGTGGAGGTGCTTTTTCTGGAAAAGATCCCACAAAAGTTGACCGATCAGGTGCTTATGCTGCCCGATGGGTAGCAAAGAACATTGTAGCTGCCGGCCTGGCCAGCCGATGTGAAATTCAGGTTTCATACGCCATTGGTGTTGCTCACCCGTTGAGTGTTAATGTTGAAACTTTTGGAACGGGCAATGTGCCAGATGAAAAGATCAGCCAATTGATCAATGAGTATTTTGACCTTCGTCCTGGTGCGATTATCCGGGATCTGAACCTCAGGCGCCCAATTTATCAGCAATTGGCAGCCTATGGTCATTTTGGTCGAGATGATCTGGATTTAACCTGGGAGAAAACTGATCGGGCGGATGATATCCGTAAAGCCGCGGGGTTGTAAAGAATATAATGAATTTCTTGTTAAACAAATAGACCTCCGGGAATAATAATCCGGAGGTCTATTGATTTAATATCCCTGACTGATGCTAGAGATGAGGTTCAAATGTCGTTACAAGCTGCTTTTTGGGTCGGAATCCAGTGATGCGGGCGGCGATTTCGCCATCCTTAAACAGAATTAATGATGGCACTCCCATTACACCATACTTTAGGGGGGTTTCCTGGTTGGTATCAACATCCATTTTATAAATCCTGGCTTTTCCCTCCCAATCTTGGGCCAATTCTGACACTAGGGGTGAGAGCATTTTGCAGGGACCACACCAAGTCGCTGTGAAGTCAACCAGGACGGGTAAGTCCGATTTTATAACATCCGCTTCAAAGGTTTTTTCAGTTATGTATTTTAATTCTTCCATTCCATTCTCCTAAATAAAGAATCCTGATTATTGGGCTATCCAGGTAAATCCAGAGCTTTCTTCAAGGAGGACTTCCCCGGCTACCTTATAGAGTATATGTCAGCTGAAAATTATACCAAAGTAACCTGGGATCCCAGGGCTGTTTTTTCTACAAAAAGTTGGGTTGAAAAAGCTTCTTTAATTTGCTCCACGTGAGTGATAACTAGAATTTTCTCGAAATCATCCCGGATCAGATTTATTGCCTCAATCAAGCGCTGCCTGCCAACAGAATCCTGACTTCCAAAACCCTCATCAACAACCAGGGTTTGGAGCCTGGCGCCTGCCCGCTGTGCTAAGACATGTGACAATGCCAACCGGATTGCAAAATTGATCCGAAAAGCTTCGCCACCAGAATACATCTCATAATCCCGGAAGCCGGACTGATCCCGAATCTGGATGTCGAGAGTTTCCTTAAGATCTTCTCGGTTGGAATCCTTGTATGATCTCTGGGTGAGAAACCGAATTGACATGGCTCCACCGCTTAAACGTTCCAGGATCTGGTTAGCTTTTGCTTCAATATTGGGGAGTGCTTGTTCTATCAATAAAGCAGGAACACCATCTTTTCCGAAAGCGGCTTCTAATTGTTTATATTGTTTCACGCGACTGCTAATTTCCTGGCGCTGCTCTTCTAACTCGATTTTGCGCGATTTTTGTATTTCAAGGACCGCAACTTTCTGTTGAGCTGCCCCAGCTTCCCGTTGGAGAATGTTTTCTTTCTCCTTCAATTGAAGAAGAGTTTTATTTACATCTTGAAAATCCGGAGCTTTTTCTTTTGCTGTATCTAGGGCTAGCCGACTGCGATCAATTTCAGCATTTTGTTTTTTGAAGTCCTTCTGATCAAAAGCCAGAACTTCTGTTAGATCTTTAATTTCCCGTTCAAGAGGCTTTAATGCTGATTGAGCACTATCCAGAGCCCCCTTTCTTTCCTGGATAACAGCTCCTTGCATTACAACCTCGCGCACTCGATCATGCTCGGCGGCATCATACCCAATAAGCTTAAGATCGGCGTTAATTCCGGAAAGCAGCTTGCGTGGTTCTTCTGCATAAGAATCGCTGTCCACGGCAGCTTGAATTTGCTCCAGCTTTAGTTTTTGCTGGGACTCCCAGGATTGTTCTTGCCCTTTTAATTGAGTGATCCTGTTTTCTGTTTTCCCCATTTCCTGCATTATATTCCTCAACCTGGTTTCTACCAGGCTAAACGCAGTGATTTGCAGCTGCAGATCTTTCACAACCTGATCCGCTTGTTCCAAAGTGGATTTATTTTTCCGGAATCGATCACCCAGATCCTTTCCTTCTGTTTTTAGAGATTGGATGAGAGATTTCCTGTCTTTTTGGGAAAGTTCCTGTCCACACAAGGGGCAGAGAGCTCCCTTGGTTTCTTCCAGTTCAAGAATTCGTTTTTCCAGATCCTTCATCTCCTGGAATAATCGAGGATTTTCTGCTTTAGCGTCAGCCTGCTGCTGGCGGGCTTGATCCAATTCTTTTTTCTTTTGATCCCGATTTTCCAATTCAGCTTCAGCCTGTTTGATATTATCTTTTTGTTCCTCCAATTCAGATGTTAAGGCAGGTAGATTATCTACAGCGCTTTTCAGCTCCTGATATTGGGATTCCAGCGAGGTTATTTCCTGCAGTAAACGAGCTTTTTCAGCAGTGATTTGAAGTAATGGCTCCTGCCTTTTATTTTCTTGCTCCCGGAATTTTTCTGCAGTATTTTCCCAGGCGGATAATGCTTTCTGAGCTTCTATCAAATCCTGAAATTCTTTATTTATTGGTTTGGACTGGGACATCATCTCCTGGTAGGATTTCTTCTCCATTTCCCTGGACTTAAGCTTTTCCTGGGTGAGGATCATTTTTTCAGCTATTTTGTTTACATGTTGGGTTATTGTGTCTAGCAGTCGGTGCTGTTCCTCTAAAGAAGAATGAATGGATTGCATTTCTTCCAACTGCTGTTCACTCAAAATTCTAGCCTCGCGGGCTTGGGCTAAGTCATTTTCCAAGGAGAGAAGATGGTTTTTTCGCAGTTCTTCTTCTTTCAATTCAGTGAGGATTTCTGCAATACGTCCATCCAATGTGTCAATTTCAGATTCAGAAAACTTTCGCTTCTGGGCGGCTACCCGCCGGTAATTTTCCCAAATTTCCAAACCGAGAATCTGTGAGAGAATTCTTTTCCGAACAGAGGGATTTTGTTGAGTAAACTGGTCTGCTTCCCCCTGGAGCAAAAAAGAGGCGTTAATAAAAGACTCGTAATCCAATCGTAAAACCCCCTCAATTTTCTGATCGGTTTCTCTGAGGGTTCTCTCGGTTAATGGCAACCAGGCTGGATTGTCTGTGTCACTCCCTTTTTCCTGCAGAATCTGAAATTCTACAGATTTTACCCCTCCCTTGGGATTGCTGCGGATAATACGGTATTGATTGCCTTCATAGTGGAAAATATAGATTACTTCTGCGCGGGTTGACTCTAGATTAATAATAGATTCATCGTGTTTTCTAGCTCTACCAAATAACGCCCAGGTGATTGCATCCAGTATTGCTGATTTCCCAGCACCGTTATTTCCTGAAATACAGGCTAGATCAAAACTGGTGAAATCAATCTGCACCGGTTCCTTGTACGACAAAAACCCGGTCATGGATAATGAGATGGGAATCATGCTACCAATGATAACAGATTGTCAATAAATCCCCCTTGCCCGGGATGCTTAAATTCTTTGATCAGACGCCGATTTCACCCCGTACGGTTTGGAGAAGTTTTTCTGCTTGAAGATCTGAGAGACAATAATAAGATGCCTCTAAATGATCAGCGATTTCGCTTGCTAAACCCTTATCAAATTCCCGGTGCTCCATATTAATAACAACGCTGGGAATTTCTTCTCCCGCAATTTTTTCGGCTATTTTATAGGCTTCTTTCTGGGGGTGCATCCTGGAAATTGATACATTTGCAACCCCGTCAGTAAGCAATATCATTAATGGCCTGACCTCGGGATGTGCAAGTTCCTCACGTTTTATAACCTCAAGAGCCATATTCAGTCCTGCTGCGAGAGGAGTCTTCCCGCCAATAGGTATATCTGAAAGGGAGCGGCGGGCTAATACAACCGAATTGGTGGGAGGGAGCACCAGCTTTGCCTGGTCTTTCTGGAAAACTATCATGCCGACCCGGTCCCGCCGCTTGTATGCATCTGTCAGCAGGGAGAGCACGGCGCCTTTGGCAGCGCTCATCCGTTCTGCTACTGCCATTGACCAGGAAGCATCCACAACAAAGAGAATTAAATTTGCGGTTTGTTTTACACGAATTTTCCGTTGGAGATCGTATTTGCGAATGGAGAAAGCCAGTTTATTATCTGCACTCCGGCGCTGATTCTGGAATGGGGCTGCCGCCCGGATAGTAGCGTCAAAAGCGATATCTGAGGTTTTTCCCTCAGCTGGGCGGGCTTGAATATATCTTCCTCTTTTTGTTTCTGTGCGGGTCTGAGACCGTCGCCCGCTAGATCGGCGATTCATTCTATCCAGGGGGGTTTCAATGATATCGGGGTCAAAGGTATCACCGATTTTTACAGGATTGCCGCCTTCCCACCAGGCAGCGCTGCCCTGATCAAACACCTCGCCCGATCCTGATTCGGCTGGGGTTTCACTTTGCTGGGTATCAATAATCGAGCTAGCTAGAGTTTTTTTTTATCTCCGTTTTCCCCCGAAGCCTCACTACCGGATTTTTCGTTTTGATCTCCCTCTGCTTCCGCAGAAGCTCCTTTAAGTTGATCAATCTTTTCTGTCAACTCTTCAGCTGTGATTTCAGATTGCTGGAATGGACCCCGTTTTAATCTATGGGGGTATGCGAGTTCAGCGGCCAATCCAATATCTCTGCCAGTGATGGCAGTTCTGCTTTCAAAAGCAGCATGAGCTCGGGCAGTTTTCAGGATAACCAGGTCAGAACGGTGTCCATCCACCTGAAGGGAGGCACTGAGGTTGGCGATATCAACCAGATTTTTTGAGGAATACTCCACGTCCGGAAGCAGTTTTCTAGCGCTGATTATTTGTTGGGATAATTCTTGTTCTTTGGGAAGCCATTGTTCTCGGAAATTTTCAGGATCCTCTTCGTAGGCCAGGTGGCGTTCCATGATCAGGACTCGTTCTCGTGTATCACGGATTCCACGAATATCCACAGATAGAGCAAATCGATCCAGCAGCTGCGGACGAAGATCTCCTTCTTCTGGATTCATAGTGCCGACCAGAATAAAACGGGCAGGATGGCTGAATGATATTCCCTCTCTTTCCACAATATTCATACCCATGGCGGCTGAATCCAGCAGCAGATCCACCACATGATCATCCAGCAGGTTTACCTCATCAATATACAGAAGTCCCCGATTGGCATCTGCCAATACTCCTGGTTCAAAATGACGTTCACCTTTCTGGATGGCTTTTTCAATATCCAGGGTACCGACTACTCGATCTTCAGTAGCGGAGACAGGTAAATTAACAAAGGAGGTTGGCAGCATTTCCACTTTACGCTGATCGCCATTTTTTGATTTTTCACGGCACTCAGTGCACCAGGTAGTTGACCGGTTTGGATTACATCCAAACCGGCAGTCAGAAAAAGTCTCCACGGTGGGCAGTAAAGCTGCCAAGGCTCTGGCTGCAGTGGATTTTGCTGTACCCCGTTCACCGCGGATTAAAACGCCACCTATTCTGGCGTTAACAGCGTTTAGAACCAGAGCCCGCTTCATGCGTTCCTGTCCTACTACTGCTGTAAAGGGGTAAATTGCCGTCATTTGTTTCCTTTATCAGGACGAAAATTGCCTAAAAACACATTAACAATCAAAAAAACCATAAGAATATTGGTGTTTTTGTTCAGCGCCTATCTTACCACAAAGGTTTACAAGTTGATATTTGCACTGTATAATGATGTCCATTCTAAAACGGAGCGTGCCATTTTATGGAAGAGATGAAGTCCCAACCAGGGGGAGAATCAATTCAAGATAATTCAGCCCCCTCAGAAATTATGGATATGGAATCGCTATTGGCCCAAGAAGGTCTGGGGCTAGGGAATATCCCTGAGCGGGGAGATATCCGAAAAGGGGTAATCACAGCGATTACCTCAAACGAGATCCTGATCGACGTCCAATCGAAGGCGGATGGCTTGATCGCTGGACGGGAATTGGAGCAGATTAATCCCCAATCCCTGGCTACTTTTCAAATTGGAGAAGAAATCCTCGTTTATGTACTCGAACCGGAAGATAACAACGGACATGTTGTGCTTTCGTTTACCCGCGCCCAGGAAGAACAGGACTGGGAGATGGTAGAAAAGAGTCTTGAAACCGGCGAAGCCATTACTACCTTTGTAGAGGGATACAACAAAGGTGGATTACTGGTTCCAGTTGGTCAATTGCGTGGTTTTGTTCCTGGATCATTAGTGAGTGTTTTCCGAGAAGGCGACACCGGCGCACCAGAAGATCGATGGAGTGAAGCCATCGGGAAAGAAATCATTCTGAAAGTTATCGAAGTGGACAGATCCCGGCAGCGATTAATCCTATCTGAACGCGATGCAATAGGAGAGACCCGGGAAGCTATCAAGGACCAACTGCTGGATAATTTAGCAGTAGGAGATCGGGTATCTGGCTATGTGAGCAGCCTGGCAGATTTTGGAGCCTTTGTCAATATCCAGGGAGTGGATGGATTGGTCCATTTATCGGAGCTTTCTTGGGACCATGTAGACCATCCCAGTGATCTGGTGAAAGTTGGCCAGGAGCTGGAAGTTGAAGTCATCAGTATCGATGAAGATAAACGTCGGATTGGCTTATCTATGCGACGTTTACAAGATAATCCCTGGATTGAAAAAGCAGAAGAAATCCAGGAAGGACAATTGATCCAGGGCACAATTACCAACCTGACAGATTTTGGGGCGTTTGCCCGGATTGAGAACACAGACCTGGAAGGATTAATTCATATTTCAGAACTTAGCATAGATCGTGTCGGTCATCCTTCTGAAGTTGTAAGTGTAGGGGAAACACTGGCCTTACGGGTTATCAGTCTGGACATGGAACGGCATCGGATCGGGTTGAGCCTGGAAAAGGTTGACTCTGATGAATTCGCTGCGATTGATTTTGAGCAGATCCAGGAAGAAATGAATGGAGAAAGCTCTGTGGATGATATTTTATCTGACACAGAAGCCGGGGAAGATGCTCAATCTGAGGTTTCCGAAGAGGATGAAGAGGAAAAAACAGAGGTTGAAGAAACTGAAGAGGAAGAATTAGTTGATACTCCCCCAGAGGAAGACGCAGTAGAAGAAGATGATGAGGGAGAGGCTGTAGAAATTGAAGAGGAAGAAGAAACTCCCCCGGATGAAGAACCAGCAGAAGAGGAAGAACAAGTCGAATCTCCCCCGGATGAAGAACCAGCAGAAGAGGAAGAAGACTCTCCTCTGCCAGATGAAGAGTAAATCTATATCATCAAAGCGCATCTGACTGGATGCGCTTTTTTTATTGAAGGTTGAGGTTCTGGCAGCAGTTCATTATATAAATTTCATTAATATATCCGCCTTTATGAGTTTCTAAAGAGTTATTTGGTAGAATGGTTTTACATTATCCAGTGGGGAGAGCAAGGTAACTCATTTAGTAGGCAATATCCGGTAATATACTGGATCATTGCGGGAGGTTGTACTTTGGCTAGCATGGAACGATTTACCCAACGTGCCCGACGGGTTCTAAGTTTAGCCCATAAAGAAGCTGAACGAATGCAGCATGCTCAAATTGGGACTGAGCATTTGTTATTGGGTTTATTACTTGATCAGGGGGGAATTGCGGGAAGAGTCCTTCGAGAACTTGGTCTGGATACTGATAGTGTCCTGACAATTATTGAACAAATAACCGGCTATGGCGATTATAGTGGAGATGCCCTGGCGCTTTCTGCGGGAACCCAGCGGGTCCTTGAACTGGCAGTAGAAGAAGCCAGGAATTTAAGCCATCATTATATCGGCGTAGAGCATATTCTGCTTGGATTGATTGCTTATGAAAAAGGGGTTGCTAATGATGTGTTGACGCAGCTTGGATTAACTGCTGAACAAATCCGACGTCAAGCCCTGCGGGTAATGGAAGAAACAAAAGATAGAAGTAAACTACAACGCGATCGCCGACAGATCGGAAAACCTAAGCGAACACAAGCTAAGAGTACAACACCCATGGTGGATCAACTGGCAGTGAATCTAACTGATCTTGCCGAGGATGGAAAACTGGATCCTGTGATCGGGCGGGAGACTGAAATTGAACGCGTGATTCAAATTCTTGCCCGCCGAACGAAAAACAATCCTGCTCTAATCGGAGAGCCCGGAGTTGGTAAAACCGCCATTGTGGAAGGATTAACTCAGCGAATTGCGGATGGAGAAGTGCCAGCGCCCCTGCTTGGTAAAAGAGTCTTACAGTTGGACTTGGGATCAGTGGTCGCCGGCACCATGTACAGAGGTCAATTTGAAGAGCGTTTAAAACGTGTGATATCAGAATTGAAAAAGTCTGATGCAATTCTATTTATCGATGAAGTCCATATGCTAGTAGGCGCAGGATCAGCCGGTTCTGCCATGGATGCTGCAAATATCCTTAAGCCCGCGCTTTCCCGGGGAGAGCTGCAAGTGGTGGGTGCTACCACTCTGGATGAATATCGCAAACACATTGAGAGCGACGCCGCCCTGGAAAGACGGTTTCAGCCAATTACAGTAGATGAACCCACCCAGGAAGAAACAATAGAAATTCTTCAGGGTATCCGATCGGCATACGAAGACCATCACCAACTGAAAATCTCTGACGAGGCACTGGAGGCGGCAACAGATTTATCTGCCCGTTATGTATCAGATAGATTCCTGCCTGATAAAGCCATCGATTTGGTAGATGAAGCCTCGTCTCGGGTGCGAATGTATAAAAATCCCATCGGTGAAGAGGCTAAAGATATTGTAAAGAAACTCAGATCCGTAAGGAAAGAATTAAAAGCACCAGAAGATGATCAAACCAAATTGGAAGCCTTAGAAAGTCAAGAGAAGGACCTGGAAGAAAAACTCGAACAGCTAAAGGCCGCTTGGGACCGGGGCAGCAGCCCTACGGTATCTATCGAAGATATCGCAGAGATTGTATCCATGTGGACCGGTATCCCGGTGATGGAACTTGCTGAAGAGGAATCGGACCGTTTACTCCACATGGAAGAAGAACTGCATAAACATATCATTGGACAGGAAGAAGCCATTGAGAAGGTTGCCAAAGCGGTTCGCCGCTCACGGGCGGGGTTAAAAGATCCCAAGCGACCGGTAGGATCCTTTATTTTCCTTGGCCCAACGGGCGTAGGAAAAACAGAACTCACCAAGGCGCTGGCGAAGTTTATCTTCGGTAGTGAAGATGCTTTAATTCATCTGGACATGTCTGAATTTATGGAAAGGCACAGCGTCAGCCGCCTGGTTGGTGCACCTCCCGGTTATATCGGCTATGATGATGCAGGTCAATTAACAGAAGCCATTCGAAGAAAACCATATTCAATAGTAGTATTTGATGAGATTGAAAAGGCTCATCAGGAAGCTCACAATATGCTGCTGCAAATCATGGAAGAAGGGCATATCACGGACGCTAGAGGGCGAACGATTGACTTCAGGAATGCTATGATAATCATGACCTCTAATATCGGGGCTGACCTGATTCAAAACAACGCCTCAATCGGATTTGAACTGTCCCAGGATGAGGAAAGTTCCCGAAAGCGGGATTATGAAGATATGCGCAGAAAGCTGCTCAAATCCTTAAAGAGCACATTCCGTCCTGAGTTTATCAACCGGGTTGACTCAGTAGTAGTATTCCATGCCCTGAGCAAAGATAATATTCGGGACATCGTTGACCTGGAATTGGACAAGCTGAGAGAAAGACTGCTAGAGAAGAATCTGCAGCTGGAAATCACCCAGGAGGGAGCAGATCTGTTGGTAACACTGGGGTACAACCCTGAAATGGGAGCCCGTCCTCTGCGCCGGGTAATCCAGGAAAAGATTGAAAACCAGCTCTCAGATGCGGTTCTCTCTGGTAAGTTTACCTCGGGCGATATTGTTCTGGTAGACGCCTCCTTGCCCGAGAATGGCGAAGAAGGGGAAATCATCTTGGAAAAAGGTGATCCTGCTCAATTTGGCAAATCTCTTATACCCCAAGAAGAGGTAGAACCTGTGGCAGTCGGTTAATAAATAAACGCACATCCAATGTGCGTTTTAGAACTAAATATAAACACGAAGCATCCTGACTTTCAATAATGATACTTCGTGTTTTTGTTTTATTCCTCGGCTCCTGAGGCTTCCCTAAAACTAAATATATCATGAGCGCTGATAGCTTGAATTTGATCACTATGGTTCTGCAGTAATCTTCGGAGCTTGGGAACGTGTGATCCAAGGACGAAGTTGGCAAAACTCTCTGAAAGGAAATCCAACTTGTAAGCGGATTCTCCCCGTGAATGAAGATCTGCTCCCCCATGGAAAGGGGAGGCAGCGTCTCCACAGTGCAGGAACCAATTCCCGGGTTTGCCAATGGCCACACCACAATGTCCACGGGTGTGACCCGGAAGGGGGATGAGCAGGATTTCTGCTTCCACCGTCGTAAGAATAGGGATTGCTTCAAATCCAAACCAATCCAGTACTGGTTTCTCATGCGGAACCCAGATTGGATCATGATCCCAATGGGTCTTATCATAGGCAAATTCCATTATTCCTTTTGGCTTCATAGCTGCCAGATATTCAGTTCTATTCAAGTGTATATTTGCCCAGGGAAAATCCCTCAATCCGCCAGCATGGTCAATGTGCAAATGGGTTTGGACGATATGTTGGACGTCTTTAACATCAAAACCGAGAGTTTTTATCTGGGCGACAGCAGTCTCATCGAGGAGGCGAGGCACTCCCATATATTGCAGGAAAAAGCGCATTTTAAGGGATGGATCTGAATAATCCCGGGTACCAAAACCTGTATCAACCAAGATTAACCCACTACTGGTCTCAATCAACAGACAATAGACAATGGAATCAACGTGAATAAAGGGAGCTTTGAGGGTTCCACAGTTTAAATGGTGAATGAGTGTCATTTACACTCCACTTAAGGAAAACAAGCTAATCTATATCCCTACTATCAATTTGACTGGTATAAAAATGATTGAGCGTTCAGAATCCGTTTTTCCAGAGCAGGGTGGGAATAAAGTAAAAATTCTACCCAGGGATC
>JAZFRV010000137.1:0-2120 GCA_036445875.1 Anaerolineales bacterium | reverse complement strand
ATCTGCTCTCGATCTAATTTGTACTCTTTTTACCCAACCAGGCGATACGATCTTTGTTGAAGAACCAACTTATTTCTTGGCACTGGACATCTTCGCAGATCACAGTGTCCAGGTTGTAGCAATCCCTATGGATAAGAGGGGAATGGATGTTGAAAAGTTGGAGGAGAGATTAGCTGAGGTCCAGCCTAAATTTGTTTATACTATCCCAACCTACCACAACCCAGCCAGCCTGACCCTTACTCAAAGGCGGAGGGAAAAGCTGGTTGACCTTGCCAGAGAGCATGATTTCCTGGTTATTGCCGATGAGGTGTATCATTTCTTGTCATACACTCAAAAACCACCTCAGCCAATGGCAGCCTTTTCAGATCAAGTTAAACAAGTGATCTCGATTAATTCCTTCTCAAAAATCCTTGCTCCTGGACTGCGCCTGGGGTGGATTCAAGCCCATCGTTCTATTATCAATCAATTAACCGGATGCGGGCTCTTGGATAGCGGGGGTGGTTTGAATCCGTTTGCCAGTGCGGTTGTCTATCACATGATTGAATCAGGTGACTTAATTAAAAATATCAAGAAATTGAAAAATACCTATCAGGGGCGTTTAGATGTTATGACTGAGACGTTGGATCGCTGCTTGCCGGAAGCGAAATACAGTAAGCCTCAGGGTGGTTTTTTTGTTTGGGCCCAGTTACCTGGAATAGATACTGCCCGATTACGGAAACGTGCACAGAGTTTTAAGATCGATTTCCGGCCTGGCGAGTTGTTCTCCAGCCGAAACGGACTGAAAGAATCCATCCGTTTAAGTTTCAGCTATTACAACCCTGCTGAAATAGAAAACGGGATTAAACAGCTTGCTGATTGTTTGCATATGGACTGATGATATCCAAATATCTAATTTATACTCACTCCGTTTGGTGAGTTGCTTATACCTCGTTTATTCTATATCAGTTATGTATATTCTGTAATCCTTGAATAGGTATTCTTGTCTTTTCAGGCGTTTTGACCCCTAGCTGGGGGTTATTTATTTTCAGTGAAAGTCTGCTTGGAAGGCTGATGCCTTACCGCGTAGAATACCGCGTGGCCACACCCGCATCTAAAAAATGCTCAAGAAAAATGAGGTAAGGTTTCCCATACCTCTATTTTCCAAGCGACACGATTATATCAAAGAGGAGTTTATCAGTCAAAAAGGGAAGCCCTGGCCTAATCAGGAAAATCCAGCCAGCATTGTTCTGTCATCCACAGCAAACCATTCTTCCACCCGGCTTCTTCAAAAAATATCAGAAAAGTGGTGGTCGTGGACAGGTCATCCCCAACAGAAACAAAGCGGAGTGTGTGAATTCTCGAATCTACTCCGTCCCAGAATTGGGTTGAATAGGTTCCCTGCAGCTCCTGAACCTCAGGCTGAAGCGCGAACCATCCCTCAAGAATGGCGATGGCGCTTCTGGTATTTTGATATCTCATGTTCTCAAGCTGAACGTCGCAGAGGTAATTCTCTGACTGATTCTGGATGGCCAGCAAATTTGTCTCATTATCAGCAAACTCGGCCTCGAGCGAAATATAATCACTTTGAAGGCTGTTTAACGATTCAGTGAGATCCCTGACTTGATATTCCAGGTCTGCGATTGTACTGTCCTTTTCAGTTACCTGTATTTTAGTACTTTCAATTTCAGGAGTTGGGGATTCTCTTTCAACACTCGACCCACATCCAACCAAAAAAATAAGGGGTATGAGCAATAAGATTTTTTTCATTAGATCATCTCCTCGTTCGTGAGCTGTTCTGATTCAATATTCATCATAGCAGAAAAATCAAAAACAATGCCTTTCCCACCCTACAAAAGTTAAAGGTGCTATCAGCCAGAATCATCAGTTTATTAGAGGATTTCCAACTCAAAAGCGAAAATTATCTGATCCCTGTACTTTTCCCTTTCTAAGAAGAAAAATTTTGATCACAAACTAAACTTGTGGCATTTCACCTGGGCATTAAATTGGTCGAGTGCAACATCTGGCTTTTCTTAGAGAATATTTATTCTCCCAAATTTCAGGTACGATATAATAGGGGCTGCAAAAATCACCAGGTTTAACTTGGAGACAATCATGTTAAAGGAATTTAAAGAGTTTGCCCT
>JAZFRV010000136.1:0-2247 GCA_036445875.1 Anaerolineales bacterium | reverse complement strand
CTGATATTTAATATGGGAATATCGTTGACCAGGTGGAGAATATGCGGGACACATGTTTCAATGCAAATTTTGGTCGAGCAACTCCTGCAGCTTTTGTGATCGAAAACTATCTCACCATCTGTCACAGTTTCAAAAGAGTACTTTTCCCTGGGTTTGATTTCATCCAGATAATCCACATCGTGAAATTTTTGTGAATTTTGATTGATTAAGTCCACAAGACGTTGGGCGCAGAACTCAGGCGAGTCGTCTTTACCATAAGCTTCAATTGCTGTAGGGATTTCATTTGCTGCTCGATTAATGATCGCAATCGCTAGATGTTCAGCGTTCCCGCCTAGGCGAAGAACAGCTGGTACCGATAGTGGTTCTTCCAAAAATGCTTTTACCAATCCTCTCGCGCTATGAAATTGCTCCTGGGATGCAACTCCTGAGCCGGATGCGAAATAACCATCTATGCCTTGCTGTGATAAGATGATCCTGGCTGCTCGGTAAACCTTTGAGGCAGGGGGATTCCCGCTGGTATCTACGAAATTTGCTAACTTATACCCCTTGTTCAATATTGCATCCATGCTCATCATTGAGCCACCCCCCCCGGCACCATGGAATCCAACCACCTTGTCACCTTTGGAAAAATCTTCTTCCATCTGGATGAAATAAAAAGTACCCCGGTAATCATTTTTCTCCACATTCCAGGCGATTCTTTCCAAATCTGTTGGTGGACGATCAAATTCTCGGGCGATCTCAATTCCCAGCTTTGGAGACCTGTGGACAGCGTTATCGTCAATGGTTATCCTGCAATCTACAGCGATAAGTTCCCTGTCTTTAGTAAGCGCAAGGGGATTGATCTCTGCTGAACGGGCGTTATATGCTCTTGCGAGATCATAAAGTTTAACAAGAATAGCACCAATTTTCAGCTGGAGTTGTCCTGTTATTCCGGTCTTACGCACCAAATCTCTCGCCTGGAAATCTTGCAGACCGTCGCGAATATTTATTGACATTTGCTGGACAGATCCAGGAAATTGCTTGACGATATCTTCGATTCCAGTTCCTCCTTTGCTGCTGAATATCACCATTGGTGATTGAGTAACGTCATCAACGAAGATCCCAGCGTAGTATTCTTGCTTAATATCTATTTTCTTTTCAACTAGCAGGGAGTCAATAACAAAGTTGCCAACTTTTTTCCCGAGGATCTTCTTAGCCTTATTTTCAGCTTCGCCCGCGTTGGAGACAATCTGGATCAAACCGAGGTTTGCGCGACCTGTTACCCATGCCTGAGCTTTTAATACAACTTCACCGTTTAATTGATCAATGCAGGAGCGTACCTGCGCCGCTGAATTGACCAGACAGCTCCTTGGAGTTGGGATTTGATATTCATTTAAGAGTTCTTTACCCTGGTGTTCATGTAAGCGTGCCATTCATAACTCCCAAATCATAAGGAAAACTTGCATTGTCTGAAATAAATTACTCCATTCGGTCTGATTGAATTTTCGACAGGCTCGCGATGAATTCTGACATTCTTTGTTGTACGTTGATTTTATACTAGATGCTGTTTTCAGGGATTTATATCTTTTGATCTCCCCAGTCTTACTTGAGACCGGTGATCTCATAAACATTCAATAGATTCGCTTTTCCTTTTGCAGATATTGGTAAAACTTCAAGTACCTCGACTCTATCTGAGATCCTTTGATAAGCAATATTACTAATCAAAATCTGGTTTGCAGCAGCATTTTCCTGGATTCGCTTAGCAGTATTCACACTGTCTCCCATTGCTGTGAAGTCCAACCGCTTTTCGGTTCCGATGAGGCCAAGAACCGCAGAGCCGTAATGGATACCGACACCAAAATCCAGTCTTAATTCTGCTGGAAGGCTCTTATGTAATTTCTGGATACTTTCTTTTAAAGCCAATGCAGATTTTACCGCGCGAAGCGTGTGGTCTGATTGTGGTATCGGGGCATTAAACCATGCCATTATTGCATCCCCCATAAACTTGTCGATCGTGCCTTCATTTTTCAGCACTGCTTCAGCGGCAGCAGCTAAATATTTATTTAATATGGAGACCAATTCCTCAGGTTCTACACTTTCTCCAAAACTCGTAAACCCACGGATATCAGCAAACAAAGTAGTGATATTAGCACGTTCACCGCCCATTTGAATCTTGTTGGGATCCAATTGATTGATTACTGCGGGAGATACCATTCTCTCAAACAATGACCTTTGGGCTTCCAGGCGTTTCTTTTCGGTTAGATCATC
>JAZFRV010000135.1:0-16311 GCA_036445875.1 Anaerolineales bacterium | reverse complement strand
GGTTGAGGGCCAGGTGAGTCAATCCTTTGAGGATGGACCTGATAAATAATCGTCGGGGAATTCTTATATCCTTCATGATGGCTCCTTGACCAACCGGGGTACAAACCCGCTTCTTCCCCAATCCTGGTAAGTTAACTCTCACCTTCTGTATATAGTGAATCGGATTACGATTTCCCCATCCTATCAAATATCCAAACTCAGGACATGTGTTGAGTTTCTTGGATTCTTTCTCTGGATCAGATAGCGGTAGCAGTATTTGAATAAGGGCTTGTTGGGGATTAACAAGAACGCTTCCCATTTACGCATTAATGTTTTGCAGCGCTGATATGGCTGCATCATGCAGAAAACCGTTTGTGGCACATATACCCCGATTGTTTTTTAGGGTCCTGCCCTGGGCAAAATCAAGTGGTTTCCCATCTAGATCCGAGACCTTTCCCCCAGCTTCTTCAACAATCACCGATCCGGCCGCCTGATCCCAGATTTTTTCCCGATAATCTATCCTGTCAGGGGACAATAAGCGAAGGTAGATTTCACCCCAACCTGCTGCCAGTAAGGCATATTTCACCTGGCTGTCCATTCGCACTGGATCTGCTTTACCACCTAACTCCTCTTGAAAATAGTCGGCCTGTGAAACATTTGTGTGTCCGGACTCAAAAGAGCGCATCAGGCGAGCATGCTCGGGTTCTACCTGGGATGAAACTGACATCTGGGTGAATTGCTGATCTGCCTCGAACTGCTTCAGGGATGTAATCCAGCTTCCACGACCTCTTTCGGCAATCAGCAATGATCCAATCCCACCGGTTTTTTGATCGAGATCTGGTGTCATATTTGGACAACCCAGCACTCCTAGCTGGACTTTCCCGGATTCCACATATGCCAGAGCGCAGGCATATTGAGCTCCTCGCAAAAAACCCTTGGTGCCATCGATGGGATCCAGTGTCCAATAACTCTCTCCCGGGTCATCAATACCACGATCGATATATTCACAAACAAGTTCAGGAGAAACCCCGGGAATGACGCGATTTACAAAACCTGTCACTCTTTCCAGAACCACTTTTTTCTCCGGTGATTTAAGTAAATCAGCCTGCTCTTCACCCACCAGAGTTGCTCCGGGAAACCTCTCACCAAGGTAATAACCCACTACAGCCTGAGCAGCAAAATCTGCCACTGTCACCGGTGATCGATCATCTTTTGTTAACGCTTCGGAAACCATTTCACCTTGAATATCCGCAGCCAGGGACGCCGCTTGGCGCACTGCGTTAATTGCAAAATCAACTTTTGGGTCTTTATCATTGATCATTAGGTTTTCTCATCCTATTTGTTTTACTCAAAAAGAAATGAGGTTCTCTATCATCTGATTGTTTAATTTGGAGCAATAATTCCAGTCAGATCATAGGTCATCGCTCCGGTTATCATCACCGGTGAAATTTCTCCATCCGGCAGATCTCCTTCCACAATTACCATCCCGTCAATTTCCGGTGCGTCGCGGTAAGATCGGCCGAGTGATATCATCTCCGAGGAACCTTCAACAATACCCTGTCCTTCAATCAGAACGTCCAGGGTTTTTCCAATCAAAGCCTGGTTTTTTTGAAGTGAAATCCCTTGTTGCGTCAACATCAATCTCTCTTTTCTTTCTGTTTTTACAGCCCTCGGGATAGGATCACCCAGGGATTCTGAAGTAGTCCCCGACTCTAAGGAGAATTCAAAAACCCCAACCCGGTCAAAGCGTACCTCATTGATAAAATCGAGTAGGGTTTCAAATGCTGTTTCGGTTTCTCCAGGATACCCAACAATAAAGGTAGTCCTGATCGCCAGTTCGGGCATATTAATGCGCAGTTTCTCCACTGTCAGATAGACCCAATCCATATTGGCTGGGCGACGCATCTTTTGTAAAACGCCTGGATCCGCATGTTGGAGAGGGATATCAATATAGGGTAATATTTGTTGATTGCCAGCCATTACTTCGATCAGCCGATCGGTTATATAGCCGGGAAAGGCATACAAAATACGAATCCAATCGACATCTGGTGCTGCCTGGGTCAATTCTATCAGCAGGTTAGCCAAACCATCCTTTATTCCCAGATCATGTCCGTAATCAGTTGTATCCTGGGCTATCAGATTAATTTCCCTGATATTCTGGGTTTGAAGATACAGGGCATCCTGGATGATGTCTTCCAGGGGTCGGCTTACTGCGGTGCCCTTAATTTTTGGAATGGCGCAGAAGGCGCAGGGCCGGCGGCAGCCATCAGCGATTTTCAGATAGGCACTTCCGCCCTGGATATGCGCACCAACTGTTCCTTTTGGTGATCGACCAACAACTTTGGCATCTGGTAGGTGATAAAGAGGTTGAGGATTCCCACCTTCCCTGAGGCCAGACACTACCTGGAGGATATCCATCCAGCGCCTGGTTCCAAGCACACCATCGATCCCGGGGATCTGGTGAACCACATCTTCCCCATACCGTTGAGTGAGACAGCCAGCGGCAATTAGCAGCTGTCCTTTTTCTTTTTCTGATGCCAATTCTTTCAGAACCGTATAGGATTCTTCCCTGGCAGGTTCGATAAATCCGCAGGTGTTTACAATCAAAACCTCAGCTTGGTGGGCATCCTCTTCAGCTGAATATCCATCTCTTTGTAGCAGTTGAGTCATTGAATTGGAATCTACAGTGTTTTTAGCACAACCAAGAGATATCAGGTGAAAAGTTTTTTTCTTCATGAATTGTTTGATAAGCCGGATTCTTCCCTTAAGGCTCAGGGGTAATTGTTGGTGTAGAAGTCGCCTCGGGTGTAATTGTTGGAGTGGGTGTTGAAGTGATTGTGGGTGTCGGTGTGGCGATACCTTCAGCAGTATAAACCCGGTCTATTACTTCGCCATAGAGACCCATTACACCCAGGTCGCGCTGGTTGTAAATCACTTCCACGCCGGCAGCATTCCCGGTCAAGATTTCAATACTCAATTCCCCACCAAATAATTTCACACTACCTGGCAGCAGTCTGCCTTCAAATCTCAGAATATTATCTACCGTTACCCTCACCCATGACCTCTGGGTGATGATCAATTGTATTTGGACTTTCTCATTTCCTGTTAGCTCGGGAGTAGCGATCGGTTCTCCTTCTTCATCATCAGTATCTGCTGGTTCCGGAGTGAGTGCGATATCAACCTCAATCTCCCCCGGAGTAGTCTGGGGCTGCTCGAGAGTTGGTGTGTGCGTGAGGGATGGCAGTAATATATCTGCTACACCGGGAATGGTTGCTGTTGTTTCGGGGCCTGATCCTCTATTTCCAAAAATCAATATGCTTGACCAAATGAATACACTTGCAATCAGCAGTACAACCACGACCCACAATATCGTAGGACTGGCAAGAAATCGGCGGGTCCAAGTCCGCAGGGAAAAAGTCCCGTCTGCACCGGATGTTACTTCACGGACTTTGGACAACCTGGTCTGCAAAACATCCGCATAGCTCAATAACAATGGCTCAGGATCCAAGCCCAAGAATTGAGCATAATTCTTTACCATCCCCCGCCCCTGGACAGTAGATGGCAGCGCTTCAAGGCTACCATTTTCAATCGCCGACAGGTATCGTTCAGGAATAAATGTCTGGCTTTCTACACTGGATAATGTAAACCCTAATCTTTCCCGCTGAATTCTTAACGTATTGCCGATTTCTCCCAACGGTTGGGTTTCATTTTCCGGGAGTGGTGTTTTAGGTTCGCCTGCTGCAGATATAGGCTCTTCTACACTATCATCGTTTATTGACAACCGAAGTTGGGTTACTAGAGGCGCAGGGTCTAGACCCAGGGCTCGAGCATATGCCCGAACAAAACCTTTTTGCTGAACCGATGAAGGGAGAATGTCAAGATTATCCGCTTCAATCGCGGCTAAATACCTTTCCCGGATACGCGTCATTACAGACATCTCTTCCAGCGAGAGTTCTTGTTCTTCCCGGGCTTGGTTTAGGATCTGCCCAATCGTGTGTTTGTTTTCGACCATGGGTCAATACAAAGACCGGTCTGGCCAGCTGTTTGCTGATCCCAGACCGGTTTTGATATCAATTATAGGATGAATGGAGCACTCTTACTCAAGCTCGTCTTCCACAGTTTCTACTTCTGCATCTTCATCGGAGGCATCAGAATCAGCAGCCGGTTCAATTTCCTCGGCTTCTTCTGTTTCGGTATCCTTTTCGTAATCCTCGTCATCAAGGATTTCTATCAGGGCTTCTTCTGCTCTCAAGGCTTCTTTTTCTTCTTCTTCCAAGGCGGATTCGGGTGATTCGCCTTCCCGGTAAACGATAATTTCAATTTCCGGGATCAGATCCACTGTCATGCGAACTTTCACACCATGTTTCCCGATCATGCGTAATGGCTGGGATTCAATCTGTTTGGCTTCAATTAATACTCCAATATCCTCGCTGACTGCTTCAGCAATCATTTGCGTATTAATTGAGCCATAAAGCCGACGGGTCTCACTGGCTTTGGCAGCAAAAGTAAAGCGTTTTCCGTCCAGCTGCTCCGCAACACCGCCCAATTCCTGATTGACCTTGGCACGTTTGATCTCACCTTGCTTCTGGATCCGCCCCGCCTGCTTAACGGCACCGGGTGTAGCTAATACAGCCAAACCCTGGGGCATCAGGTAATTTCGAGCATAACCGGGAGCAACTTTTTTTACATCTCCGGCACGACCCAATTTATACACGTCTTCTAACAACAATATTTTCATAGTCTCTAGCCCTTTCTACTAATGGTTGAATAGAGTATTTCTGGTGCGAAGGGTACAACGCACAAGACGCCGAAAATTTTACCAGATGGTCATAGTGCAGTCAATGACCCTCACAGTTTTGTGGATCAGAAAGGAGAGGTTGATTCAGGTGATTTTTCCCGGATTTAGGGATATTAACCCTTGAAAGTGATAATTAGAGAAATTAAACCTATCAGCGTTATCAATTGAATGGCAAATCCTATTCCAACGGCTCTTTCTGTCCTTTGGTCTTCCAGGTGCAGCAGCGGAGGTGTTCCTTGAACTTTTAATAGTGGTCCTGTAAACCAGGTAAATATCGCACCACCGACCAAGCCACCGATATGTCCCCAGTTATCAATTCCTGGGGACAATCCAATCACGATATTCACTGCTGCCACCTGGATAATCTGTCTTAATGCAACTCGGGATTGTTCTCCGAATAATTTTCTGTGGTGGTAAATAAACACAGCTTCAGCTCCCAGGAGACCAAAGATCGCAGTGGAAGATCCCAGCGATGGGGCCGGTGTAAAGAAAAATGAGAAAATATTTCCGGAAATCCCTGCAATTAAATACAAGCCTAAAAACCGGGATGAACCAAAAAAGCGCTCTACTCTACTTCCGAGAATGTAGAGAGCATACATATTAAACCCTAAGTGTAAAATTGATCCATGCAAAAGCATGGGCGTTACCAATCGCCAATATTGGCCCGCCATTATCAGCTCGTTGACTTTTAACCCAAGTTCAGCTGGTATATCATAGCCCACTAGAAAACCGGTCAGCAGCTGAAGCGAATACAAAATCATGGTGATAGCCATCAGGGAGTAGGTTACCAGGGGCTTCTTGTCTGCCAGCTTAATCTGAACAGATGGCTGAGGCTGCTTTTCAAACTCTTTCTGTTCTTCAAGCAGACCAAATGAACCTACTGACTTTGATTCCTGAAGGTCAAAATCATCTCGCGTTATTACTTTCCGATAGTGGATTGGACCAGAGGTGTTCGCGGTGATATAAGGAAGGCTTATTTCCGCCTTTGGATTTAAATCAAGCTCCTGCCTGGCTTTTTCCACAGCTTCCTTGATCCTCTCCAGTGCTACAGGATCCTGGGATAAATCTAAATTGTGTTTCCGGGAGATTTCAGAGAGTATGGTAGAAACTAGCAGTTGGGATGGATCATTATTTTCTAGAGGTACCAATAATGCGCTGTGATTCATAATTTTACTTCTCGTTGATTCACTCGCTGTTGTTCTGCTTTGATAATGGCTTCAATCACATCCACTGTCTCAGCCAAGTGATTATCTTTATTAACAACAATATAATCAAACAGATCAATCTTCTTAAACTCCTGGCGTGTGGTTGCAATCCTCAGTTTCAGGCTTTCTTTGGTTTCTGTGTTTCTACTTTTCAAGCGGTTAATCAATTCTTCATCATTCTGTGGTGACAGAAATATTAACAGGGCATCTTCTGCTAATTTCCTCACTGTTTCCGCGCCCTGGACATCGATCCGCATAATAACGTTCTTTCCACTTACCAGAGCTTTCCTCACCTGAGACTTTGGAATGCCTTTGTAATCTTGATAAACCACTGCATATTCAAGAAGTTCTCCTTCTTCAATCATTTTGGCAAATTCGTCTTCAGAAAGAAAAAAATAGTTTACCCCATCTGTCTCATCAGGGCGTGGTTCACGGGTGGTCGCGGTGATCACAAAATGAAATGGTAAACCACGTGACTTCATCTCCTCCAACACAGTATCTTTCCCCACACCAGAAGGTCCGGAGATCACAATTAAAAGGGGGTTGGGTGGATTCATCTTAAAGATCGATGCCGATGAATTGTCTTTCATATCACAATATCCTTATCCTGTATAATAGGAGCGTACAATTTTAGATGGTGGAGTCGGTTGTATGCCAAATTATGAATATCGTTGTACTGATTGTAATCACTTTTTTGAATTATTCCTTGCCTATCAGGAATATGGAGCCCATAAAGCACAATGTCCCAAGTGTGAGGGCTCCCAACTCAAGCGGATAATCAGACCAGTCCGGGTTGCTCGTTCAGAGGGAGATCAGCTAGAATCGCTGACGGATCCGGAACAGTTAGCGGGGCTGGATGATAATCCTCAGACTCTCGGAAAAATGATGCGTCGGATGAGCCAGGAATTAGGGGAGGATATGGGCTCCGAATTTGATGAAGTCGTAGATCGCCTGGAAAAAGGTCAATCCCCCGAGGATATTGAAAAGGATCTTCCAGATCTAGGATCCGGAGGGAGCAGTCTCGATCCCAGCCTTGATTTATAAAATATATAACTGCCGTTTTGGCGATTTCAATTTTTCCTCTTTCTGTAATTAATATCCAAACGCCTTTAACCGTTGCCGAAGAATTTCGCGCAGTTCTGCCTGGACATCTTCAAAGGGCTGGTCTGCATCCACAATCACCCAGCGGTCCGGGTCAGCCTTCATCAATTCAAGATATCCAGCTCTAACTCTATAGTGAAAGTTTATATCATAAGCGTCGAGGCGGTTGAGTCCTCCCGCATCCAACCGACGCTGTAAGCCCACTTCCGGTTCCAGGTCCAGCAAGATAGTTAAATCCGGAGTTAATCCGCCGGTTGCATAATGAATGATTTCCCGTAATGACTCCACGGTATTTTGGTGTCCATAACCTTGGTACGCCAACGTTGAATCGGCATAACGGTCGCACAATACAATACCACCTTCTTTAAGATGGGGTTTAATGATTTCATCTACCAACTGAGCCCGGGCAGCCTGGTATAACAAAGCTTCAGTCCGATCCACCATGGAGGTGTTTTTGAGGTCCAGCAAAGTAACCCGGACTTGATCACCAATGAAGGTTCCCCCGGGTTCTCTGGTTGTCAGGATAGGATATCCTTCCTGAATCAATTCCTTTGCAAGGATGTCCATTTGGCCCGTTTTCCCACTGCCGTCCGGTCCTTCAAAAGTAATAAATTTTCCCGTTTTACCTAACATTGATAGCTGAGTTTCCAACTCGCTTTGACGGCTCAATAATTTAAAGCAGGTGAAATTTACGAATCGTCCCGGAAAATCCTCACTCGCCGGTTGGGATCCTTCCCATAGGAATGAGAAACCAGGTTGGCTTGGGTTACCATCTGATGCTGAAGGCGCCTGATATATGATGAGGCGGGTAGTAATTCCACCCAGCGTTCACCATTCAGGATTGCCTGAATAGCACCCTGTGTTTGCTGTAGTGCCTGTTCGTCACTCTTGGAAAAGGAGCCATTTTTTACATTAAAAACATCCTTTAATAAGTGCTCCATTCTTTTGGCGGTATTAGATCTTAAGACATAAATCGGTATTCCCAATTCTTCTGCTTCAGCAATAGCCTTGGGATTATCCCTGTAATGATGTTTCAGAGTAACAGCAATTCTGGCATCCCTGACATGTTTTTCAATAGTGATTGGCACATTCAAGTTCTTGGCTGCTTTCAGCATGCGATCGCGGGCAACACCATACGTAAATACTGGCAAGGTATCCAGTTCTTCTCGATCCATTTGGAATTGCGGCTCACTGCCAGTAAATTCTATTGCCGGGGTGGGATCCACTCCAATACTCTGTAAGACAGGCCGAGTAGGGGTCTTTTTGATTCTAATTTCACCAACTTCTGTCCGGGATCTAACCTCCGGTACCAGCAATTCTCCCCGCAGCAAAGAATCAACCGCTGTAGCGACATCCTGATGGACTGCCACGCTGTCTCGGGTCTGGATTTCAATCAAGACATGAAAAGTGGGATTAGATCGACGCTCGAGGACTGTTTTTTGGGTTCCTCTTCTTTTGGCCTCCTCATCAGATAAGGTAACTGACTCAATTCCTCCAACAAGGTCTGCCAAGGTTGGATTTATTAACAAATTCTGTAATGTGTTTCCGTGCGCCGTCCCAATTAACTGCACCCCTCTTTCAGCGATGGTCCGGGCAGCAATAGCTTCTAATTCCCTTCCGATCTCATCAATTACAATAACTTCCGGGTTGTGGTTTTCCACCGCCTCGATCATCACCTCGTGTTGAAGAGGCGGCAAAGCAACCTGCATCCGGCGGGCTTTACCAATTGCAGGATGGGGTACATCTCCATCACCAGCTATTTCATTAGAGGTATCAACGATCACTACCCGTTTGTTATCAGCCAAAATTCTGGCTGCTTCTCGCAACATGGTAGTTTTTCCCACTCCTGGGCGTCCCAGGATCAGTAAACTTTTTCCGCTTTCAATTAGATCCTTTACAATATCTGTTGTCCCGTAGACTGCCCGGCCAACACGACAAGTCAAACCGACAATATCTCCTGTACGATTCCGGATAGCCGCAATTCTGTGCAGGGTTCGTTCCAATCCCGCCCGGTTATCCCCGTCAAATTCTCCAATCCGCTTAACGACATAATCGATCTCTTTCCGGGTAATCTCCTCATCAGTTACCTCAATTTCCTCAGCGGAAAATCGCGCTGTTGGAACCCGTCCAAGATCAAGAATGACCTCGATCAAATCAGCGTTCTTATCCTCTCCCGTAATTGACTGGGTGATTTTTGGCGGCAGGACATCAAATAATGAATCTAGATTGTCAGTAATTCGATGGTTAGACATAATCAGTTCTTAATTTCCGCATTGGAAATCGGAGTTGTGATATCAGGCTGTTTTTCGAAAGCCTGATAATTAAAGGTCTGTTTGGCATTATAGTGGACTGCCAATCTTTTCACCACTTTATTTTGTTGTGGACCAGGTTTAGCCCCAGCTCTTTCCAGGGCTGAAGCAATCCTTTCCTGATAAGATCGAATCCGAAGATAAACATCACGTGTGTTTCGGTAAGGTAAATAGTAAAACAACGCAGCCAGGTATTGATCCACATCAGAAATTTCCGGTTCCAGTACTATATCAACCAGGATGCCTTTAGGTCCAAATTTAGTTTCGGCAAACCCAACTGGTTTTCCTTCCTCCCAACTGATCATCCCCTCAATTTTTGGAAACGAAGGTGGAGGTTCCACCCTCTGGACGGAACTGGGTACAGTTCTCTGGTACAACGATATAACTGGCTCTTTGTCCCCCCTCGAAATTGGGATCCAGGTTTTTTTTCTAGAAGCAGAAAGGAATCTCGGGGGAATTTTCCAAATTTGCTGTTCTACATAAGAGCGAAACCCAGCCTGGTAAAGAATATCTTCCACAGGTGTATCTAGTGGTACTTCGGCGAGAACCTGTAAAGCGCCACGTTCTCCTGCCAGGGCAGCGAGGTGAGAGATTAATTTCCCGGATCCTGTCCAGAAATTTTCCTCCTTCGGAGCCAGGAATACCATCCTGGCCGAGGGGCTGGTTGAGGAATGATAAATTTGTCCAATAATATACGGGGCTGGATCGGGTTCAACCCGATGTACAGCAGTAAAAAATCCGCTGGATGGCATGGTTAATGATAACAAGGTACTTGAAAATAATCCCGGATTGTAAACCAATTTAAGGATATTATCTAAAAATAATTGCTGTGCTTGGTAGCGCGGTAGAATTGTTAATTCTTTCCAAGAAATTTTTTGTGCCATAGAGTTAAAATCTCAATTTCCTTGATCCTCCTGGATCAGATGCAAAAAATAACGGTGGATCCGGTCATCTACAGTAAGTTCGGGATGAAAAGCTGTCGCTAATAAATGTCCTTGTCTGGCTGCAACGATTCGGCCATCTGGAAGTTTTGATAATGCTTCTGCTTCTCCTTCAACAGCAGTGATTAAAGGCGCCCGGATAAAAATTCCAGGGAATGCTGCTGGCGGGGAAGAAATAATCTTTAGGGCAGGAAAATCCAACTCGGTTTCAAAACTGGCTATCTGTCTTCCGAAAGCATTCCGGTCAACTGTGATATCCATTAACTCTAGCAGGGGCTGAGACCGATGGGCGTCTTTGGATAAGAAGATAGCACCGGCGCAGGTACCCCAAATCGCTTTGTTTTTCCCGAAATCGCGCAAAGGAACCAAGAGATCAAAGTCAACGGCAAGTTTTCCTATTGTGGTTGATTCGCCACCAGGGATTATGATCCCGTTCAAATCATTGAGCTGTTCCGGAAGCCGAATCTCACATGCCTGGACACCGATTCTCTTCAAGACTTCCAGATGCTCACGAAATGAACCTTGTAAAGCAAGGACACCTACTTTGAGGTGTCCAGGGTCAAATGACGGTCGGGAATCTTTCATAAGTTCAGGTTTTTTATCAGTGGCCAACCAGTATTACCAACCGCGTTCTGAAAGGCGTTCATTGTCTTCTAATTCACTTACATTCCTGCCAACCATTGCTTCACCTAAATTTCTACTTACTTCAGCAAGGATTTCCGGGTTCTGGTAATGGGCAACTGCTTTTACGATCGCTTCGCCCCGTTTGGCTGGATTCCCGGATTTAAATACGCCTGATCCCACAAACACACCATCAACACCCAACTGCATCATTAATGCTGCATCAGCAGGAGTAGCAACGCCCCCGGCAGCAAAATTCACCACAGGAAGTTTACCGAGTTCACGGGTTTCCTTAACCAACTCATACGGAGCCCCGATATTCTTGGCAAAGGTCATCAACTCTTCCTCGGGCATATTACAGAGCTGCTGAATTTCACCAAATACCGTCCTGGCATGCCGGACAGCCTCTACCACATCTCCAGTTCCGGCTTCACCTTTTGTCCGGATCATCGCTGCTCCTTCTCCTATTCTGCGCAGCGCTTCTCCTAGGTTTCTACATCCACAAACAAAGGGTGTTTTAAACAGGTGCTTATTGATATGATGGGCTTGATCGGCTGGTGTTAAAACCTCAGATTCGTCAATATAGTCAACTTCTAAAGCTTCCAATATTTGTGCTTCAACAAAATGTCCGATGCGGACTTTAGCCATCACTGGAATTGAAACACATTTCATTATTTCTGTAATTAGTTCGGGATCACTCATTCGGGCTACCCCGCCGTCAGCCCGGATATCAGCCGGAACTCTCTCCAGAGCCATAACAGCAACTGCACCGGCTTCTTCAGCTATCTTGGCATGTTCTGGTGTGACGACATCCATGATCACACCACCCTTAAGCATCTGGGCCAAGCCTTTTTTTGTCGTGAATGTACTTACTTGAGACTCCATTATCACCACCTTCCTGATTAATCACTTGTCCGAAATAACCTTACTTTATCTCCCGGACAAACACAAAAACCACGTCAAAATCCTCTTGAATTACTTATTAAATGGATAGATATTGGTGACCAAATTACACTCTGATTCTACCACGCGAGATTATCGCAGGCAAATTTTCTTCTTGAGGTTTTTGGTATAAAGAGGGAAAATCAATCTTGCTTTAACCGGTAAAGAAATCTTCCTTCCAAGTTTCTTAACCGAAACGGGAAAGAAAATCCGCCGGAATTGAATCAGGATTTAATTAACGTAGAAATACGGAGATTCTGATCGCTGTCCGAACGTTTCCGTCAATTTCTACATCAACAAATTCGGGAAAGCTGACAACCTCAAATCCATCCTCAGCAAGGTAGTTCCGGGCTAAGGCCAGCGCCTTCACGGCCTGGTTGACTGCACTGGCGCCAATTGCCTGAACATTAACAAATTGACGCTCACGAAAAATACCTGCAATTGCCCCCGCTACGGCTGAAGTCCGGGATGTCGCTGAAACCTTGATGATATCCACTTTGTCGGTATCCATGACATGCTCCCTGGAGTAAGCTCTAAGCCAGTCTTACAACATTGAATTATTCATATGTGTCTTTTCATTGTACAAAAAGCTACTTAATAAATCAAGCAGGCCCGGGTTGTTATCCAGGATGATGATTATACGAAATGTAATCTAAACTGAATGTTCCTTGTACACTCCTGGGGTACAATACCCCCATTATTGGGCTTTTTACAGGGTTCAGTCAATCCCCCCCAATAGATCAAATCACATTTCTTAATATAATCGGACTACATTCCAAAGGGCGCTATATGACCTCAGAAACTATCTATTTTGAACAGCTTGAGAATCTGGTTGATGATTTTCCCCCGGACAGCATCCTCAGCAGGACAATCTACCAGGACGATTCGATTAAAACAATTCTTTTTGGTTTTCATCCTGGTCAAGAGTTGTCCGAACATACTGCTGCTGTCCCGGCATTGCTTCATTTTATAAAGGGAGAGGCTGAGCTAATCCTGGGAGATGAATCCCGGTCTGCACAAGAGGGAACCTGGGCACGAATCCCCCCTCAACTGCCTCACAGTGTCCATGCCAAGACTAAAACATTGATGCTGCTGTATTTATTATTGGATTAATATAGATTTTACAACTGGAGTGATTTCATGAAAATTTTAGTGGTTGTGACCGGGGAATACGGGAAAAGACACTTGAAAAATATCCGGGAATATGGTCCGAAATCCTGGGAAATTGAAACCTGGCAAACACCTCTTGGTTTTCCTCCATTCATCGATGATCCGGAAGATTTTCTTCCCGATCAACTTCCCGCTGCCGATTTAATCCTTTCTTTCGCGGAACATAAAGGCGCAGCTGAATTACTTCCAGATATCGCCAAGATGGTAAAAGCGAAAGCTGTGCTGGTCGCAGTGGATGATGAGCTCTGGCTGCCCCGAGGTCTGGATCGGCAACTGCATGGATGGCTTGAAGAAGCTGGTGTGGATTGTGTCACACCTAAACCGCTCTGCTCCTTAACTGATACCACTTATGGAGTCACCAGGCATGAGACTGCCTCTTACGACAATCCCCTTATTGCTGAATTTGCGCGGTATTTTGGTAAACCCGAGTTATCGCTGGAAATTAACCCGGAATCCCGGACCATAACATCAGCCAAGGTGGTTCGTGACGCTGTTTGCGGCTGTGCGAGATATACGGCAGAAGGTCTAATTGGCTTATCGGCTGATGAAGCTGAAGAAAAAGCCGGATTGCTCCACCATCATTATCCCTGCCTGGCGAGTATGCAAAAGCTTCCCCATTTTGACCATGACACCCTGATGCATGTCTCCGGCCAGATCATAAAGAATAATGTCGGCGCTCAGGTAAAACCCTATAAACAGGTCCGTACCTTTAAACCTGGGAAATATTCGGAATAAAAACCATCATTTTCCAACATCTTCGGATGTAATACTGATGGATCCCGATCCTGTTTGGACCAATTGCCGGTGTCCTGGGTGTTCTATCGCCATTAATTATGGCCATGATCCCCAAGCCTAAACGGGGTGATATCCTGATCTATTTTTTGGTGATGATGTTGTTGATTGTCGTGGGTGTTCTGGGAACTGGTTTGCATATCCTGGATAATCTCACCGCCAATGGTCAATTTGTTCTGGAGAGATTTATCCAGGGTGCTCCGTTCTTAGCACCACTGCTGTTCGCCAATATGGGAAGCCTGGGATTAATAACCTTGTTAGATCCCGAAGAAAGGATTCCGGAGATATAAAAAGATCTCGCAAAAATTTTACCCGGTGAAAGAATGGATATTAAATTACCCTTCCTTTTTATCATTGGTCCCAAAAATCATTTATTTTATTGTGTATCTTTCCCCACTAACTCTTTCAGGATTGTTTGATCAGTAATCTTCAACTCTGTTCGATTAATTAATATCGCTCCCTGGTCAGCAAAGTGATACAGGTGCCGGCATACCATTTCCCGCGTTGACCCAATTCTGGCAGCCATCTCATCCAGTGTCATATCTCTCGCTACATAATCCTCAACAGCATCTTCAAAGTGGTCCAGGAGCAGCCTGGCGAGACGCCCTGTGATAGGTTGAAAAGCAAATTCATTCAGAATTTCACTGGCATACTGCATTTTATTAATCATTAGCCTGGTTAATTCCCAGGACATTCGTCCGTTGTTCAGAATGATTGGTTTCAGATCATCAAGAGACCAAAGGTAAAGGCTGGTTTCCGCCTTCGCCATCAGGGCGACCGGTAAAGGTGCATTGTCGATGAAAAAACTTACTCCCCAGAAGATTTCTCCTTGATCCATCTCTACAACCAGTAAACTACGCCCAGCAGATTCCTTTATCGCTTGGACAGTACCCATTTCTACAAGAAAAAGATATGGCCAGGATTCAGCATGGCAAGCAATACACTCCCCTTTCTGATATCTTTTGGGAATGGCAGATCTCACCACAGCCTTGTGGCTATCTGGATCCAGACAGGTAAATACGGGATGGTGGGTTAGCAATTCTTCCAACATGTATTCTTTTCCCTCACTAACTATCCGCCAGTTATTAATATCTGGCCAGGGTCTCAGAATCGGATTTGCTTTAAAGCAAAGACATTCTGATTTACTTGTATTATATTTCACATTTATAGAAACAATTATCCAAAGGAGTGTGTTCCCATGAAACAAAACAGGGTTCTCGGCGGAGTACTAGCAGTGATCAGCGGTTTAATGGGTATCATTGGCCATACAATAATCTTCCTCAAGTGGTATATCCCGGGTATGCAGGCTGAAGCTGCAGAGCCGGGTTGTGAAATTCTCTTAAAATTTATCCATCCAGCCATGTCCGACCTTGGGATGATTGCCGGCGTAATTTTCCTGGTTAGTGCCTATGGGTTTTTTACCAAGAAAAACTGGGCTTTCCTCCTATCGGTAATAGCTATAGTACTCGCCTTGCAGGGCAGCTGGTTCATCAACGTTCCCTTTATGGCAGCTGGGTTACCTCCGGTTTACTTCATCCTGTTCTGGCCTTACCTGGTAATTTTCTTCCTGATCATGGTTCTTGTTGGGAAGATATCCTGGGGAAAAACCCTACTGGGTTTTCTACTGGGAATGGCCTGGGTGTTCTGCCTTATGAACGGGATTGCCAGCCTGAGTAGAATTCTTACCACCGGAATGCCTTTCTTTACGTTTGTTCAGAGATTGCACTGGGTCTCCATGCTAGGTTGGGGCATTACCACAGTGGGCATCATCATGAAGCCCAAGGAATGGATGCGGGTATTGGGAATTAGTGCTGGCGTTCTGGAAATCGTTGTCGGCTATCCCCTCGCTGTTATTACCGCCCAGGAGCTAGGAAGATTCTCACTCTTCTCATTGGCACCTATCACCTCTACTATTCTGGTAGTTCTCTTGGTACTGCCAAATGTATGGGAAAAGATTATCGGCGAAACAACCTAACATATCGGGGGCAACTTGACCAACTCCTCTGATCAATATTAACAATAGAACATCACTGTCCTTGCGGGGTCAGTGATGTTCATTTTATCCAGCAAGCTTACATTAACTATTGAATCAAACAGGATTGGCGCTAATCTTTGAGATTTTTCCCCCTTTTTGAAATCTCATTTTAAACAACACCTTGGCTGTTTAATTAGCAAATCAATCCTGTTCTTATCTTGATGTATTGTAAAAGGTCAAACTATACAAGCTGTCTATTCTCAATCATGTCGTCAGGCAAGATGCAAGTTCTTTTTATCTTAGATCTTATGCTCCTGGGTCTTTCTTTGTTGTGAATAGAAATTTAACATCTCCCGCAGTACTGTTAAAAATCCTCCCACTATCAGTGTTGTACCGATAACCAGGAGAGGTATTTCAAAGACAAATACCCAATTTTCACCAAAAAAGGTGTGGGAAGGTCCTGCCCAGGAAAAGATTG